>NZ_CCDX020000010.1:0-298834 GCF_000751115.1 Thalassospira sp. GB04J01
TTGCAATGGTTGATCAGATTTGTGCGGATACGCGGAGCAAGGCAGCAGGAAGATATTTATCTTTCAATGCCTTGCGACAAAGTAGCCCGTGCAAATCCGATCAATCCGAAGGACAACTTCAATATTTGCGAACTCCCGCGTCAAACCTCTTGGCCGGGATGCCAACACGCTCTGCGAGCTTTTCCTTGTATTTCGCAAATATTGAGGTTGCCATGGCAATCATATTAAAGGGTCCTGCCCCTGAAATGTGGGGCGTGTCGGGATCGGACAGAACGCTATGCCTGCCCGATCCTGTAAAATAACAAGAACCTTAGTTCTTGAACGCGTCGATGATGGCTTTGCCGTCATCACCGGTTTCTTCGAGCCAATCGGCAACCATGGTTTCGCCTGCTTTGGACAGGCCAGCTTTAAGCTCGTCGCTCGGTGCCGCAACGTTCATGCCGTTTTCTGCCAGGATTTTCTTCTTGGCATCTGCTTCGGCCATGCTCATTTCCCAGCCGCGGGTTTCGGCTTTGGCTGCCGCATCCATAACCGCTTTCTGTGCGGCTTCCGGCAGGGCGTCAAACGACTTGGCATTCACAACAACCATGTTTTTCGGAAGCCATGCCTGAACGTCATAGAAGTTCGACACAAAATCCCATGCCTTGGAATTGGCACCGGTTGATGGCGATGTGATCATTGCCTCAACAATGCCAGTGGCAAAGGCGGTCGGGATTTCCGGAACTTCAACCTGTGTCGCAACCATACCGGTCAGATCGGCAAGCTGGGATGTGGTGGAGTTATAAGCGCGGAATTTAACACCTTCGAGGTCTTCGACCTTTTCAACCGGATTCGCGGTATAAAGACCCTGTGCTGGCCACGGAACAGCATACAGCACTTTCAGACCGTCTTTTTCAAGGGCGGCTTCAATGCCCGAACGCGATACTTCCCAAAGTTTCTTGGCATCGTCATAAGACGTCGCCAGGAACGGGATCGCATCAACGGTATAGATCGGGTTTTCATTGGCCAACAGCGAAATCAGCGTCTCACCGATTGGGATCAGACCGCGCTGAACCGACCGTTTAATGTCGGCATGTTTAAACAGCGAACCGCCCGAATGAACGGTAATGGTCAGCTCACCACCGGACGCATCATTCACGTCTTTGGCAAATTCAATAATGTTCTGGGTGTGGAAAGTCGCATCCGGATACGGCGTTGCCATATCCCATTTTTCAGCAGCAGCCGCCATACCGGCGGACAGTGTCATTGCCGCGATTGCGACAGTCGAAAGTGCCTTTTTAAGCATTGTTCAAGTCTCCCTGTGTGACTGGGAGTCGATACAGAATCGCGCGTATCGAGACTCCGAAGCATCCTCCCGACACATTAATCACATTTTACTGACAAATTGTCAATGTGGATTCATAACAGCCATGCACAAACCGGGAAACTACGCAGGACATTTTGCCCGCGTCATCCTGCTTAAATCTTCCATCAATCTGATATTTCTGGATTTATTGCCATATGGTAGAATCCAGCCCAATCACCAAAAAGGAAAAATCGGATGCAGGATCTTTCAGGGAAATCTGTCTGGATTACAGGTGCTGGCAGCGGTATCGGCGAAGCAATCGCAAAGTCGCTTGCCGCGGCGGGCGCGCAGGTCGCCCTGTCTGCACGGCGCGAAGAAACACTTCTCAAGGTCGCAACCGCGATCAAGTCAGATGGCGGAAAAGTCGAAATCCACCCGCTTGATATCAGCAACAGCGATCAGGTCGCGGATGCTGCGCGCAACATTCAGGCGTCCATGGGCAAAATCAATGTCCTGATCAATTGTGCCGGGATGAACAGTCCCAAACGACACTGGCGCGACCTTGATATTGCCGACTGGCACCGTATCGTGGCCGTCAATCTCAATGGCGTGGCAAACACGGTTTGCGCAACTTTGCCCGTCATGCGCGCGCAAAAAGATGGGCTGATCATCAATATTTCTTCCTGGTCGGCGCGGCACGAATTCCCTGCGGCGGGCCCGGCCTATATCGCGTCCAAACGTGGCGTTGTCGACCTCTCCCACAGCATAAATCAGGAAGAAATGCACAATAACATCCGCTGCTGCTGCATCAGTCCGGGGGAAGTTGCCACACCGATCCTGAAACAACGTCCGGTGCCCGTCACAGATGAAGAACTCTCTCTTATGTTAAAACCCGACGATCTGGCCGAAATGGTATCCTACGTGGTCGCAGCTCCCATGCGGGTCTGCTTTAACGAGATCGTGATGTCACCAACCTACAATCGAACGCTGTTGCCTCAGCCCTAGGCTCAGGACCCATTAATTTGGTTTCAATGGCTCCTGACCCTAAATCATACGGGCCAAATCATACGGGCCTGATTTACATCGCACTTGCCGCACGCGACGCCTGATCATAAACACCGGAAATCGCACGCAGCGTCTTGGCAACATCGCCAACTTCCTGACTGTTTACGCCAAGTCGCTGGAACGTTTCGACAAGGCAGGCTTCGCGCACTTCACGGTATTTCTCGCACATCGCACGGCCATCGGGTGTCGTGCCGTAATGCACTTCCTTACCGCGCTTGTTGCCTTCAACAAGGCCAAGCTTGCGCAATTTCTTCAAGGCATAATTCACCAGATGGCTGTCTTCAACATTAAGCACAAAGCAAACCTCCGACAGGCTTTTTTCGCGTTCGCGTGAATTGACATTATGCAGAACCAGAATATCGAGAACCGACAGGTCGGGCATGCCAGCCGCACGCATGCAGCGCACCATCCAGCGATCAAACGCATTGCCCGACAGGATCAGGGCAAACTCAAGTTCGGAAAGTTCAGCAGCACGCTCTGACACCAGATGCGATGATGAAACAATGCGTGGTTTATCAGTCATACGACGCTCCCCTTTTCTCACGCGCAGGTGTTTCGCGGGTGATTTGACACTTATATTTCGTGATATTGTCGTGATTTTATCGTGAAAATGGCGGCAAGGTAAAGCCCAGCCGCCATCTATTATCGACAATTCATCGTTAAAGTGATCGCATACGTTTCAGGAACCCGTCAATTTGCCCCCGTAGGCTTTCGCTTTGAGTGCCCAGGTTGGTGGCCGATCCATGCACATCGTTCGCCGCAACATTGGTATCAGCAACCGCCCCCGAAACCCCCTGCATCGCGGCGGATATTTCCTCGGTCCCGGCGGCCGCCTGTTCGACATTCTGTGAAATTTCGCCGGTCGCAACGGTTTGTTCTTCGACGGCGGCTGCAACGGCTGCGGCCCGCTCGCTGATGTCGGAAATCATCCGCACGATTTCATCAATGGCACCAACCGCAAGACTGGTTGCCTGCTGAATGCCTGTGATTTG
This sequence comes from Thalassospira sp. GB04J01, assembly GCF_000751115.1. NCBI lineage: Bacteria > Pseudomonadati > Pseudomonadota > Alphaproteobacteria > Rhodospirillales > Thalassospiraceae > Thalassospira > Thalassospira sp. GB04J01. The sequence goes on from NZ_CCDX020000010.1 coordinate 3,343, forward strand.
ATTGGTAATGTCTTCGGTAGCCTTGCCGGTTTGATTGGCAAGGTTCTTGACCTCGCTTGCCACAACCGCAAATCCCTTCCCGGCATCCCCGGCACGGGCTGCCTCGATTGTCGCGTTCAGTGCCAGAAGGTTGGTTTGACCGGCAATGTCACTGATCAGGCCAATGACCTCGCCAATCTTAAGCGCGGCATCATTTAACCCTTGAATGTTTTCATTGGTATGGCGCGCCCGTTCGGTTGCCGATTGCGCCATGTTGGAGGTTTCCGTCACCTGACTGGAAATCTCATTGATCGAGGCCGACAATTCGGTTGCCGCCGTTGCCACCAATTGCACATTCGACGATGCTTCTTCGGTACCTGATGAGACCGCGATTGACTGGGTAGCCGCCACATCCGCACTGCTGCGCAATACGTTCGAGGCCGAATGCAACTGTTGAACTGCAACACCGACTTCGGCCATCACCGACACCACGGCTTCATCAAATTCGCGGATGTATTTTTCCTGGGTCTCCATCCGGATGCGGCGTTTTCTATCTGCCTCGGCCTGAATGGCTTCAAGCTTTTTGCGTTCAATCCCGTTTTCACGGAAAACCAGAACGGCACGCCCCATAGAGCCAATTTCGTCGGCGCGCTGCACCTCGTTGATATCGACGTCAAAGTCGTTTTCCGCAAGACGTGCCATTTTATTGGTAAGGCCGCCAATCGCACCGGCAATTGCGCGCGCAAGAAGCCATGACATCGCAATCAGTGCAATCGCACCGACGACAAACATAATGACCGTGACCATCAAACTACGTTCGGCGATATCGTTGGCTTGGGCGGTCAACATCTCGTTGATCGCCGTGATGTCGATGCTCAACTGCTCAAGAACCGGTTCTGCTTGTGCGTAATAGTCACTCAGCAAACCAAGCTCCTGCTCACGCATCAGGATCTTTTCCGCCAGGGCCTTAAAATCAGTGACGTATGACGTCATAAGCCCCGTGATCTTTTTCTTTTCATCATCGGGAATGCTGCTTGTTGCTGCCAATGCCGGGCCAAACTCGGCCAGTCGGGCATCAATCCGATCAACATATTTCGGGTCAATCCGGGCCAGGAAATCCTTCTCATGGCGGCGCATCATCAACATGATGACGGTCAGCTTGTCGGCGTTATAGGTTGCCAGTGCTTCTTCAACGTCGTGCACCGATGACCGAAGGCTGCCCAGAAGGCCACCTTCTTCGGTCAAGCCGATATCGCGCTGCAGATTGACGATTTTGCTGAACTCATCGGCATATGCATCAAATGACGTCAGGATTGCGCCAATCTCGGCCTCAAACGGCGCCAATTTGGGGTTGGCTGAAAGCTGCTCCAACCCGTCATGAACTGCTGCGACTGTTTCAGCGTGATCTGTGACGTATTTTTCATCCAGCCGCAGCAGGAAATCCTTTTCCCGACGGCGGGCATTAAGGAATTCTTTGGCGATATTATCGACCAGCAAACGGTCCTGAAGCGCACTATCAGCTGAATTTTCCGCCGATTGTCGCTGTGCATCCGCGACAAAAAGAACACTCCCAACGATCACGAAAATCGTCAAAGCCGACAGGCCAATAAGTGAAATCTGATAGATTAACCGCATGCGAGATAGAAATTTCATGTCGCGCCCCCGACCGTCTTATCTGGTTCCGTTTTGCACCGCACCATCGCAGCACATTTGTCTCATAAGGGGGTATATGAGTTCTCTGAAATCAAATTACGCGAAAAATATCGATTTTTTTGACGCCCCGCGTCTGAACGTCATTCCAGTCGCGCTCAAAACGCACACTCAGATGCACAACCGCACCGCCCAGAATGCTGCAGTTGCGGGCAAGGACGTTCTTGTCCCCACAAAAAAAGAAGCCCGACATCAAATCGGGCTTCTTTTTCCAACAGCATTCCCTGCCATTTAATGTTTAGCGTCAGGACCAAGCATCAGGGCCTAACCTGCACGCATCCGTTCAAGGAACTGATCAATACGCGCACTCAAGCCATCGCTTTGCTTGCCAAGATTATCTGCAGACCCGCGCACATCCTGTGCCGCCTCTGTGGTATCAGCAACGGCGGACGATACACCCTGCATGGCCGATGAAATCTCGCGCGTTGCCGATGCTGCCTGTTCGACATTTTGCGATATCTCGCTGGTGGCGACGGTTTGTTGCTCCACTGCCGCTGCGACAGAAGACGCGCGTTCGCTGATATCGGAAATCATACGAACAATTTCATCAATCGCCTCAACTGCCGACCCGGTCGCCCGCTGAATATCACCGATTTGCGCGGTGATATCCTCGGTCGCCTTTGCGGTCTGATTGGCAAGGTTCTTGACTTCACTTGCGACGACAGCAAACCCCTTGCCAGCCTCGCCTGCGCGCGCCGCTTCGATGGTGGCATTAAGTGCAAGCAGGTTCGTTTGCCCGGCAATGTCATTGATCATTCCAATGACTTCGCCAATGCGCACGGCCGCCGTATTCAACCCCTGAATATCTTCATTGGTGGTTTGCGCCCGCTCACTGGCCGAAATGGCCATTTGCGACGTGTCACTGACCTGTCCGGCAATTTCATGAATGGATGCGGAAAGTTCAGTTGCCGCCGTTGCCACCAATTGCACATTCGACGATGCTTCTTCCGTCCCTGCCGACACTGTTGTTGATTGCTCATCCGCCGTTGTCGCACTGCGCCGCAGGACTTCTGACACGGAATGAAGTTGCTCGACCGCTGTGCCCACTTCGCTCATCATCGCGACCACATCATTGTCAAACTCGCGAATATGTTTTTCCTGCGTTTCGATGCGTTGGCGTTGTTGTTCGTCAATTTCCTTTTGACGGGCTTCAAGTTTTTGCCGCTCCAGCCCGTTTTCACGAAACACAACAACCGCACGGCCCATCTCGCCGATTTCATCCTTACGGTCGGCTTCGCCCAGTTGCAGGTCGAAGTCACTGTTGGCCAAACGGGTCATTTTTGATGTCAGCCCGGTAATCGCACTGACAATCGCACGCGCCAAGATGAACGACATGACAATCAGCACAAGCGTCCCGGCAATAAAGATGCCAAAGGTCACCATCACACCCGTTCGCGCGATGTTTTCGGAACGCGCCTGCATGTCTGCTGCGACCGATCCGATTTCAGTGCTGAGCGTTGCAAGAATGGGTTCAACAGCCGCGTAATAAGTGCTGAGCCGACCAAGCGATTCCTCACGCGCCAGCGTCGCATCAGCAAGGGTTTTGAAATTGGAAACATAAGACGCCATCAGCTTTGCAAGCTGGGCTTTCTTATCGTCCTGAATGCTGCCTGCCTTTTTAAGGGATGCGTCAAATTTCTTTTCGAGGCCCTCGACATTCTCGATATGTACAGGGTCCATATTTGCCAGAAAGTCTTTTTCGTTGCCGCGCATTTGCAACAGCTCAATCGACAAATCCTTACTGTCGCTTAAGCCCAGCATCGCTTCAAACTTTGCAACATCAGCCAAGGCACCTTCAACCTCGGATGCGGCACTGCGCATTTCGCCCAGCAGGCCGCTACTGCCATCCAGACCGATCTGACGCTGCAGGGCGACAACATTGGCAAATTCTGCGACATATTGCTCAAAGGCCGCGCGGGCTTGGTCCACCTCACCCAGAAGCTCGTCAAGTTCTTCGCGCGCGGCCAGTGTTTCAAGCCCGGCGCGCACATTCCCAGATGACTGCTCATGTGCGGTGATATATTGCTCGTCGCGGCGCAGGACAAAGTCCTTTTCGTGGCGCCGGGCATTCAGAAATGCACGCGAGGTGTTATCGACAATCGACAGATCGGCTGTCGCCGCCTTGGCGATAAGCTGTGCGGACTGGCGCTGCTGATCGGCGATGAATTGCGTAAGACCTACAATCGCAAAGATGACCAACGCGACAATGCTCAGAAGCGAGATCTGATACACCAGCTTCATGCGTGACAATAAAGACATTTCCCACCCCGACTTTCTGTGTTCTAGGGTCAGGACCTATTAATTTGGTTGAAATGGTCAATCAGATTTGTGCGGATACGCGAAGCAAAAGTGCAGGAAGATATATATCTTTCAAGTTTTTGCGACAAAGTAGTCCGTGCAAATCCGATTGATCCGAAGGACAGTCGTTATATTTGTCAACTCCTGCGTCAAACCCCTTGTTCGGGATGCAGACCCGTTCTGCGGGATTTTCCTTGGGTTTGACAAACATAACGACTGCCACTTCAATCAAATTAGTAGGTCCTGACCCTAGTTACTAAATTACAATTTTGTTATTAGAACTCATTAGAAACACTCTACTGACGGTAGATCAATTACTACCAAAGTATAGCGTATCAGATACTTTTGAGCCAAACGCATTAGAAAATGCGATTTGACCATTTCTTTCTGCCCGCTCCAAACTATGTTGGGGGAACGCATACGGATGGCAACGCCTGCTGTCCTGACCCGCCTTTCACATCAGGCATCGCAAACAACAGGACAGAAATCACCCATGAGCATCTGGGGAAAAATTATTGGCGGAACTGCTGGTTTTGCCTTGGGCGGACCGCTTGGCGCGATCCTTGGCGCAACCGCAGGACATGTTGTCGACAAGATTAAAAACAGCGCGTCCGACCCGCGACTTGGTGGATCAGGCCCCCATTACGGTGGCTATCAAAGCATTCCGGGCGGGCAGGATCCGCGCCAGATCGCCTTTGCCACGGGTGTAATCATCCTTGCTGCGAAAATGGCCAAGGTTGACGGACATGTCAGCCGCGATGAAATCGATGCCTTTAAACGCGTGTTCAGCATCCCGCCGGGCGAGGCCAAAAATGTCGGGCGTATCTTTGACATGGCAAAGGCATCGCCGGACGGGTTTGAACCCTATGCGCAGCAAATCGCCACCATGTTCCGCGGCGAACGTGCCCTGCTTGAAGGCATCCTCGAAGCGCTGTATCAGATCGCCATGGCCGATGGGCAATTGCACCCCGCCGAGCAGGCCTACCTTAAAAAGGTCGCCCACATCTTTGGCTTTGCCGATATCGATTTTGACCGCGTGCATCAGGCCCATACATCATCGAACGGACCCGATCCTTATCAACAGTTGGGCTTGGGCCGCGACGCCAGTGACGATGAGCTGAAATCGGCCCATCGCAAACTGTCGCGCGAAAACCATCCCGACACCCTGATGGCCAAAGGCATGCCGCCTGAGTTCATCGAACAGGCCAATGAAAAAATGGCCAGGATCAATGCCGCCTGGGATCAAATTCGCAAAGAACGCGGCATTCGCTGATCATAAAAACACCCTGTATCGCTCCTCCCAAATGATTTCCCTTGCAACGGCACCCTATATGCTGTTTGCAGGGGGCCAACGGACTTATTTTTGACCTCAAGCTTATCGGTTTTCCCATGGCGCCACCGCTGATTAATATTAATGACATTCACCTGACCTTTGGCGGGAATGATCTGTTTTCCGATGTTTCATTTGCCATTGGCGAACGGGATCGGCTGTGCCTTGTCGGGCGAAATGGCGGGGGAAAATCCACCCTGCTTAAAATCATCGCCGGTGAAATCGAAGCTGACGGCGGCGAACGCTTTGTCCAGCCGGGTTGCAAGGTGGCCTACCTTAATCAGGAACCCAAATTTGACGGCTATGACACGGTCGAAGAATTTGTTCTGTCCGCCCTTGATGCCCATGAAGAAGAATATTCCTATCGCTCCGACATGCTCCTCGCATCTGTCAGCATCGATCCGATGGCCGACCCCAAACAGCTTTCCGGCGGCGAAGGTCGCCGTGCGGCAATTGCGCGCGCGCTGATTGCCGACCCACAGGTCTTGCTGCTTGATGAGCCGACCAACCACCTTGATTTGCCAACGATTGAATGGCTCGAAGGCGAGATCAAAAACTTCCGCGGTGCAGTTGTGGTGATTTCGCATGACCGCGCATTCCTCAATGCGGTGTCAAACGGGGTGCTGTGGCTTGATCGCGGCGTGATGCATCAGGGCAAGCTTAACTTTGCCAAGTTCGAAGAATGGTCCGAGGAAATCTATCGCAAGGAATCCGAGGAACGCGCCAAGCTTGATAAGCTGATCGCTAAGGAAACCGTCTGGTCGGTGCAGGGCATTTCAGCACGTCGTAAACGCAACCAGGGCCGTCTGCGCCGTCTGTATGATATGCGCGAACAGCGCTCCGCCCAGGTTGATCGCATCGGCAATGTCTCACTTGCCGCTGACACGGGTGGCACATCGGGCAAGGTCGTGATCGAGGCCACCGATATCGCCAAGTCATTTGGCGACCGCGAAATCCTGACCGGTTTCTCAACCCGTATTCTGCGCGGCGACAAGGTCGGGATCATTGGCCCGAACGGGGCGGGTAAAACCACTTTGCTTAAAATGCTGACCGGGCAGCTTGAACCCGACAGCGGCACGGTCAAGATCGGCACCAATCTTAATGCATCCTATTTCGATCAAAAACGCGTCGCCCTTGATGACAGCATGACCCTTTGGGATACGCTCTGCGATGTTGGCGGTGATCAGGTCATGGTGCGCGGCAATCCCCGCCATGTCGTCAGCTACCTGCGCGATTTCCTGTTTGATGAAAAGCAGGCCCGAAGCCCGGTCGGCGCCCTTTCGGGTGGCGAACGCAATCGTTTGCTTCTGGCCAAGCAACTGGCCAAGCCGACCAACCTTCTGATCATGGATGAGCCGACCAACGATCTTGATATGGATACGCTCGATCTGTTGCAGGAAATGCTCGATGACTACGAAGGCACGCTTCTGCTGGTCAGCCACGACCGTGACTTCCTTGATCGCGTCGTGACATCCTCCATCGTCATGGAAGGCGATGGATTGGCCGTTGAATATGCTGGCGGCTATTCCGATTACATCAACCAGCGCAAACTTTCAAATGCCGGACAAGCCCCCACCGAAGACCGCCCTGCGGCAAAAACCGGCAAGAAGGCCTTCACATCGGCCACTGCCCCGGCAAAGCCCAAAGCTGCGGCCAAGCTGAGCTATAAAGATCAGCGCGAATACGACAACCTGCCCGACAAAATGGCAAAGATTGAGGCCGAAATGGCCGAGATTGAAGCCGCCCTGTCAGATGGCAGCCTGTTCACCAAGGACCCCGAAGCCTTCCAGAAGAAGGCCGATCGCCTTGATGCCGCGCGCGCCGAACTCGAAGAGTGCGAAGGCCGCTGGCTGGAACTTGAAATGATGCGTGAAGAACTCGGCTAGGATCGATCATCTGGGGTCAGGACCTAGTGATCTTTTGGCGTGGGCGAAACGTTGCGGGACTTTACCCGCAACGGTAGATGCGCCACACTTGAGCCTGCAGTTGAAAACAACTCATTTGTCCTGTGATGCAAAACAGTGGATCAAGGGATAAATCCCCGCCGCCAACGTTGGCGGTGGTCACGTGTCACACGGTCGGCACCCGAACAAGGATCGGGCCAACCCTTGTTGAAAGCCCGCGTCATGCCGTTAAAAGCCACCCTCATGGCCTTGTCCGTCGCCATCATCTGGGGCGTCAACATGCTGACCGTCAAGGGTGCGGTCGGTGAAATCCCGCCTTTCATGCTGACCGCCATTCGCTTTGGCGCTGTTGCGGCCCTGTTGATCCCGTTTGCCCGCATGCCGCGTGGCCGCATGGGGAAACTGGCGATCATTTCGGCGGTTTTTGGCACCTTCCATTTCGGGGTTTTGTTTTATGCCCTGTCGATGATTGATGCGGGACCGGTGGCGATTATCGTTCTTTTGGGCGTGCCGTTTTCATCGATGCTGGCCACCTATTTCTTTAATGACCGGCTGGGCTGGAAACGGCTTTCGGGCATGGCACTGGCCTTTGTCGGGGTCATTATCATGTTCTGGGACCCGACCATGACCGACCTGCAATTGCCATTATTGCTGGTGGTGTTTGCCGCCTTCATGTGGGCGGTTGCCAATGTCATGATCAAAAAACTGGGCGACATTGATACTTTCCAGCTTAATGGCTGGATGGCACTCATGGCCGCGCCGCAATTGTTCTTCCTGTCCCTGATCTTTGAACCGCACGCGTTTCAGGCGGTCATGAGCGCAAGCTGGGTGGCATGGGCCAACCTCAGCTTCACCGTGGTGATGTCCTCGATTGTCGCCTATGGCTTCTGGTATCACTTGCTAAAAACTCAGGACGTCAATGTTGTCGTGCCATGGTCGCTTCTGGCCCCGGTGATCAGTGTCTTCGGATCGTTCATCGTCTTTGGCGAAGCCTTTTCCGTGCTGAAAATCATTGGTGGGGCGGTTGTGCTGTGCGGGGTGGGCGTTATCATGCTGCGCAAACCGGTACAGCGCAAAACGCAGGGCATGGATTGATCAGGAACGGGTGATCCGACGATGGCAGGCAACGCAATGACACACATCATCGACCATCCATCGCCCAACTTTGGCGACCGTCCGGACGACAGCCCGATTGACATTCTCGTCCTGCATTACACCGGCATGCAATCTGGGCAAATCGCCCTTGATCGCCTGTGCGATCCGGCGTCATCGGTGTCATGTCATTACCTGATCGAAGAAGACGGGCGGATTTTTCGCCTCGTTGATGAAGACAAACGCGCATGGCACGCCGGACGCGGCGAATGGCAAAAATGTGTGGATGTGAATTCGCGTTCCATCGGCATTGAAATCGTCAATCCCGGCCATGAATTTGGCTATCGCGCCTTCCCCGAAGATCAAATCGCATCGGTGATTGCACTTTGCCGCGATATTCTGGGCCGCCACACCATCCCGGCCAGCCGCATCATCGCCCATTCCGACATGGCCCCGGACCGAAAAGAAGACCCCGGCGAGCTGTTTCCATGGGATCAACTGGCCGAACACGGCATCGGATTATGGCCCAAAATACGGCCCCAGATGTCGTCCGAAATGTCGCCCAAAGCCAACACATCCCCCGACAGCCTTGACCCCCTGCTCGATCAAATCGGCTATGGCGATGGTGACGGGCAAAAACGCCGCATCGCCTTTCAGCGCCACTGGCGTCCGTCCGATATTTCCGGGAAGGTTGATGACGAATGCATGGCCATCGCCAAGGCACTGGTCAAAGCCACGTCGACATAAGGGCCGGCGACCAAACACCTAATGTCCTATGCGACGACGCAGCATCCAAAAACACTATTGTTCAATGCTGTTGTTTTCCGCCGTGCCCGCCCCGTCAGAATGCTCGATATAACGCGCATAGCCATTCCGGCTAAAACCAAGGTAGCGGTAATAAATATTATCCAGCTCGCCGCTTTCAACACCGTGCGCCATCGCAAGGTTAAAGTCGCCAAGAATGTCGGCTGTCTCTGCGCCAAGGCTCAGATAAAATTCGGCAACATCAAGTGCCGGGTGCAGAACCTTGAACTGCATGGCGTCGCGCTGGGCACCAATGTCATAGCGCATCGACGCCAGATCGGCGAAGACAACATCGACGTGATGGCGGCGCAGCATCTCATACCCCTTGGCATTCTCGCCAACTTCGACCGCATGCATATCCGGGTTGTCTGCGATGGCCTTGGGATACTGATCCCCGATGACCTTAAGCCAGCTTGCGCCGTCAAAACTTTCCGGCCCGCGATATTCGCTCGCAAGAAAACTTGATCGCACAACCGCAACCGTTACCCGGCTGGCCAGCGAGTCTGATGATATCTTCAAGTTGGCACTTTTGGCGTGCGCAACGTCGTCAAGCAAAATGCCATCAACCGCCCCGTACCGCTGTGAAAACTGGCACCGTGCTGTCGGCATCGACACAAATGTCACTTCATGCCCGGCCCGCTCCATGAACGTGCGCACAATATCAACCGACAGACCTTCGGCACCGCCGCGCCCCTCATAGGCATAGGGAACCCATTTGTCGTAACAAATGCGGATTTCCTTTGCCTGCGTGCAGACAGACGTAAACAGTAGCGCGACCGCGCCTATGAACCAGAATGCCCGATGCATGGGTGAATTTGCCAGCCTATAACTATACGGGTGGATGATTTTGAAGACGTTTTTTACACTCTTTAGGATAGCAACGCAAATCTGTCTTTGCATGGCTCCAATGCTTTTTTGTCGGCATTTTTACGCCTGACAGACAGTCGATTGAGATCACTGCTTTTTCTTGACGAACGACCCCATCTAACCTACATCACCGCAACCAGATGGCCGGATGGTCGCCCTTGCTGTTCGCAGCAGGGGAGGAAAGTCCGGGCTCCACGGAAACACGGTGCCAGATAACGTCTGGCGGGGGCGACCCTAGGGAAAGTGCCACAGAAAGGAAACCACCGAATCGCGCAAGCCATTCGGCAAGGGTGAAAGGGTGCGGTAAGAGCGCACCGGTCCTTCAGCAATGCGGGACGCATGGTAAACCCCACCGGGAGCAAAACCTAATAGGAATGGTCGGCCGGATGCTTCGGCATTGTCGGCAGGTGGGTTTTCGCACCACCATTCGGGTTGGTTGCAGGAGGCGTTCGGCGACGGACGTCCCAGATGAATGGCCATACAGTGCGGCTTGCCGCATGGACAGAACCCGGCTTACAGGCCATCTGGTCTTATTTTTTAACGCCAATACGACAAAGGCGATGACATCCCGTCATCGCCTTGCATTAAAATTCATACGCCACGCAAAACCGCTCAGCTTATCCGCGCTCGGCAATCGATGCCGCGAAATACTTATCGGCTTCTTCCTGTGTCCCGACCTCGAAATTCGCAGCAGTCTGATCCTTGATCATTTTGCCAAGGGTCGGCAACGTCTTGCGGTCGATCTGGGCACTGGCATCCCACAATTTGGACCGCATCAGCGATTTCGCACAATGCAGGAACGCTTCCTCGACCGTCACCTTGATCACCGTGACCGGCGGCTTTGGTGTATCGGCAAACAGTGCCAGCAATTCCGGATCGGTACGGATTTCAGCAACGCCATTTACCCGCAATGTCTCATTGATGCCCGGCACAAAAAACAGCATCCCGACCTTCGGGTTTTCGACAATATTGGCCAGCGTATCAACCCGGTTATTGCCCGGACGATCAGGCATCAGGATGGTGTTGTCATCGAGAACCTTGATAAAGCCCGGACCATCACCGCGCGGGCTGACATCCGCATCCCCGCTCGAATCTGCCGATGAAATCACGGCAAAAGGTGCCAGATCGATGAAATGCTTGCAGTGCGGATCAAGTGCGGAAAGGCATTTTGAAACGGCAACTTCAAGGGGGGCACCATAGATGGCACGCAGCTTTTCTTGGGTATCAATTTTGGTCATGGGGGCACCTTTTGCGGAAATCAGGGGGCAAATTGCGTCAGCTGCAAACGCAAGTCAATTGCCGATCACCCGGCAATGATCTGTGCGACTGTTTTAACCGCGGCAAATTCACCATTAAGGCTGGCCAGCGCCACGTCATGCACCACATCTGCGCGAAACACGCGCCCATCAGGCAATTGGCGGTCAAAAGCATAGCAGGCATCCGCCGCAACAGTCACATCAAACCCAAGATTCCCGCCCATGCGCGTTGTCGTATTCACACAGTGATCCGTCGAAATCCCGCACAGCACAATCTTTTGAATACCACGCGCACGCAAATCAGTTTCAAGCGTCGTGCCGATAAACGCAGAATTGACCAATTTGCCATAGATCGGCTCACCATCGCGGGGGTTGGCAAAGTCGATAAAGGCATGACCCGGATGATCGGGATGCAGGCGTGACTGCGGTGTTATGCTGTCGTGGCGTACATGAATAACCGGCCATCCCATTGCCCGCCAATGAGCCAACAGTGTCGCGCCATTTTCCTCGGCCGTGCGATTATTACGATTGCCCCAATAGGCAAGATCGGAAAACCCCTTCTGCCAGTCAATCAGGATCAGGGCGGCACTCTCGTTCTGTGTCATTTTTGGTTCCTAAATCAAAAATCATCATCGGTCGCGATGACCTGCCACCTAGACTAACGCGATGCCTTTTGTCATAAATGACAATAACCCCTCATTTTATGCCAGAACGTTTCACAAGGCCCATACCCATGTCGCGTCTGATTGTTTTCATTCTGACACCTCAAACCGTCATGCTTGATGTCACCGGCCCATTGCAAGCCTTTCACGAGGCCACCGATCCGGCAACGGGTGATCGCGCCTATCGCACCGTTCTGGCATCCAGCCATGGGGGTCCGATGATGACCGATACCGGCATTGCGCTTGATACCGTTGCGATTGCCGATCTTGATCCTGATAAAATCCATACCCTCATCGCCGCCGGATCAGATGAAACACTTAACGCCACCCGCGACAGACATCTGATCGGCTGGCTTGAAAAACACCGCAGCACGGTTTCCCGGATCGGATCGGTCTGCATCGGGGCCTTCATTCTGGGGGCGGCTGGCCTGCTTGATGGGCGGTCTTGCGTCACCCACTGGCGCTGGTGCCAACGCTTACAAGACATGTTCCCGCAAAGCCACGTCGCATCGGATCCGATTTATGTCCACGATGGTCCGGTCTGGACATCGGCCGGAGTCACCACCGGGATCGATATGGCAGTTGCAATGATTGAACAGGATCTGGGCCGTGAGGCCGCCCTTGCCGTTGCGCGCAGCCTGATTGTTTTCATTCGCCGCCCCGGCGGGCAATCGCAATTCAGCCTGCCACTCGAACATCAGGCCCGCGACAGCACCGGACGCTTTGACGGGCTGCATGGCTGGATCACGCAAAACCTGCATACCCGACTGTCGGTCGAAGATCTGGCCGAACAGGCCGGGATGAGCCCGCGTAACTTTTCGCGAAGCTACAAATCCGCAACCGGCCAAAGCCCCGCACGAAGCATCGAACTGATGCGCCTCGAAGCGGCCCGAACCGCCCTTGAACAAACTGAAAAACGCATCAGCCAGATCTCCCTCACCTGTGGCTTTGGCGATGATGAACGCATGCGCCGCTGCTTTATCAAGCATCTGGGCGTCGCACCAAGTGACTATCGCGAACGCTTTAAAGCCAGCCCTTCCGCTTGAAATACCAAAGCGGCAACACCGCCGACAAAACCATCAAACCAATCGCCACCGGATAGCCAAATTGCCAGTCAAGTTCGGGCATGACCTCGAAATTCATGCCGTAAATGCTGGCAATCAGGGTTGGCGGCAAAAAGGCCGCCGCCGCGACCGAGAAAATCTTGATGATGTTGTTCTGTTCCAGACTGATCATGCCCAGCGTCGCATCCAGCAGGAAGGTCACCTTGTTGGCGATGAAATTGGCGTGCTCGGTAATCGACACGATATCGCGCGAAATGATCTTAAGCCGCGCCTTGGCATCCTTTTTAAGCCGCGTCTGTGTCGACAGGAACAAGCCAAGCCGATGCAGGTTCAACAAACTGTCTTTGGCCTTGCCCGACAGGTTGCCTGCCCGCCCGATCTGACGCAGGGTGTCCTGATGCCCCTGATCTGATTTCCGGTCTTCGGGACTGGCAAAAACCTGATTGGACAGCCCCTCAAGATCGGTTGCCGTCTGTTCCATCACATCGGCCAATCGATCCACAATCTGTTCAAGCAACCCGAAAAGAACCGCGTCCGCACTGCTGGCAAGCGACGGGCTGCGGTTGACCCGCCGGATAAAGGTTTTGAACGGCACCGGGTCGGCATAGCGCAGGGTGATCAGGGTTTTCTTGACCAGAATGAACGTCACAACTGCTGTTTGCGGTGCGTCCGATGCCGCACGGTTCAACACCGATACCGTCATGAACAACGCGCCATCTTCATCATACAACCGCGATGACAGCTCAATTTCCTGCATTTCTTCGCGGGTCGGAACTTCAATGCCAAATCGTTTTTCGATTTCGTGGATTTCATCACTGCTTGGCGATAAAAGATCCACCCAGACCGGCGTCCGTGGTGCCTTTGACACTGGCGACTTGCCAGATGGTGTCGCGGTTGTTTCATCGCCTGAAACACTCGAAACATTCGAAACACCTGGCACCTTTGCAACGCCCGCTTCCGTCGCAGCCGCGCCAGATGCGCCATCATGCGTTTCTGTAACGGTCGCATTTTCGCTGCTGCTGCCCTCATCGGAGGTCGTACGTGCGGGTGCGAAAAATTCGTTGGTGTCCATGGCCTCTCTCCGTCGGTGCTGGCCTGTCGTTTGATCACGGCCAGATTATGGGCCAAATTATGGATCAGTTTTTGTCATGAGTGTCTGATATACACCCGGCCATCAAAACCGGGAAACAACCTGTTGGGGCATGAAACTTCCGTGACGCCGCCCCGATGATCTGCCCCTAGAACGGCAACACCGTCTGGAATGTAAACGGATCAACATCCGGTTCGGTTCCGCGTTTGTCGTCAAATGCACTTTTGGCTTGGGCCAGGAATTCATCCTTGCTGATCATACTGTCCTTATCGGTATCATATTGCGCGAACAATAATTCCAGACGACGGCTCTCGGTGCGCAGCCGCTGCCGGTTGGCTTCGGGCGATCCGGGCAGTTGCTCAACAGCCGAAAATTCTCGCACGACCAGCACACTATCACCGTTGATATCGCGCCGCCGAAACATCCAGCTGGCATAGGATGCGGCTTCTTCCGCACCAATGCGACCATCCTGATCAATATCAACCGGGTGGAATTGTTCGCGGTACAGCTTGACCTGTTCGGGGATCCCCTGTGGTACCACCCCGGTTCCGCCATTTTTTTCCGCCAGTGCCTTGGCAATCGCCTCATTCAGGCCGGGAACATTGGTCCCGGCACCCGGAATGCCGGTCATTCCAGCACCATTACCATCGCTGGCACCATCGCTGGCACCATCAAGACCCGACAGACCCGATAACCCACCCAGTCCCCCCATGCCAAAGCGCGACATCAGTTCAGGGTTATTTTGCAGTTGCTTCATAATCAGCGGCAGAAGTTCGCGCATTTGCGGCGATGTAACCTCGGGCGAGGTTGACCCACCCCCGGCCTGATCCAGCGTCAAACCTTGCGCATGAACACCCTGCACATAGGGGACCACGCCGCTTGGCGTGATCGATATCGCCAGAAACGCACAACCCATTAAGAAAATGGCAGCTTTTATCCGCAACAATCGCGTCCTTCATCTCACTGACGCTGCCCCGCGCCAGTATCTGTTGCTGTCTTTAAGTCCCGTCCTGCATGCCGCGCAGGACACGTCCTGATCCTAACATCTTGCAGGAGTTTATCCGCGCATCAAACCCGATTGGGACTTAAATCGCAAATTGTCTTCATATGTCATGCCCGCAAGCTACACCAAACACGCCGCGTCCATAAGAACCCATACACCCGTTTTTTTAGCGCCCCCATGGGTTCCCATGGACCACCTTTGGGATTTCATGGGCAGGAGATGGATAACACCGTGATTCAAAGCGTTTTTGGCGGAAATCAGGCTTTTTGCATATACAACGGAAGCACTGGAAATACCCTAAAACGTCACATCTGAACCCATCAAATCCCATTGACCCCCATCATTTCCCATGGTACCCCATAAGCAGGCATAATTTCTGTGCCATGCGGGGCATATCCATTTCAAACAGCAAGCGGTCATCTGACCTCCCATTTGGGAAGCTGTTTTTGAATTGGTTTTTTTGATCAGGGGAATGGCGAAGTGCTGTTCACAGGGACGCACATTCACAAGCTGGACCGGAAGGGACGCGTATCCGTCCCCAAGCGGTTCCGTGCGGCCCTTGAACGTGAAGAATTCGCTGGCATCTACCTGTATCAATCCCACAAGGAAAGCGCCCTTGAAGGCTGCAGCGAAAGCCATATGGAGCGCATCGCAGCTTCGCTTGATGAACTCGACATGTTCTCGGACGAGGCCGACGATCTGGCCGATACCATCCTTGGCTCCTCGCACATGCTGCCCTATGACGGCGAAGGCCGCATCATTCTGCCCGCCGAACTCATCGAATATGCCCGCATCGAAGATCAGGTCGCCTTTGTTGGCCGTGGTCGCACCTTCCGTCTGTGGAACCCTGACATCTTTACACCCCTGCAAGATGCCAGCCGGACCCGGACGTTGAACCGCGGCGCGACACTCAAACTCAAACCGATGACTGAACCCTCGAACGGCACACGCCCGCGTGCCCCAACCGAGGAGGATGCATCATGAGCGACAAAGACATCAGCTTTGCGACAGAAGATCGCCCGCACAAACCGGTTTTGCTCCGCGAGGTGCTTGACGCTCTTGCACCCGGTGACGGCGAAATCATGGTGGATGGTACGTTTGGCGCAGGCGGTTACTCCCGCGCCATTCTTGATTCCGCCCAGTGTGAACTTTTCGGCATTGACCGCGACCCGACTGCGGTTGCCAGCGGCCAGAAAATGGAAGCCGACTACAACGGTCGCTTCCACATGGTCGAAGGCTGCTTTGGCGAGATCGGCAAACTGATCCCGGCTGCTGGCGCACCACAAGTTGACGGCATCGTGCTTGATATCGGCGTTTCATCGATGCAGATCGATCAGGCGGATCGCGGCTTTTCATTCCGCACCGACGGCCCGCTTGATATGCGCATGTCGATGGCGGGTCCAACGGCGGCTGATTTCATCAACACCGCCGAAGAAGAAGACATCGCCAACGTCATTTACCGCTACGGCGAAGAACGCGCCTCGCGCAAGGTCGCGCGTAAAATCATGGAAATGCGCGCCGAAGAACCCTTTACCACGACTTCCCAGCTTGCCCGTGCGGTGCGCTCGGTCGTGCGCAAATCCAAGGACGGCATTGATCCGGCCACCCGCACGTTTCAGGCGCTGCGCATTTTTGTAAATGACGAACTTGGCGAACTTGAACGCGCGATGGGTGCGGCCGAAACTTTGCTGAAACCCGGTGGCCGTCTGGTGGTTGTTACCTTCCATTCGTTGGAAGACCGTCAGGTCAAAACATTTATGAAGGAACGTTCGGGCGATCCGAACAAAATGTCGCGTCGTCTTCCGGGCGAACCCGAAGTCGCAACGCCGACCTTCACGACGATCACCCGCAAGGCCGTCACCGGCCAGAAGGACGAAATTCGCGCCAACCCGCGTGCGCGTTCGGCCAAACTGCGTGCGGTTGCCCGCAACGATCAGCCCGCGACGACTGCGCAAGGGGGTAAAGAATGACCCGCGCAGTGACAATTATCGGCTTGCTTCTGACCATCCTGATTGGGACTGGCACCTATTGGGTCAGTCACGAAGTCGAACGCCTTGAAAAACGTTACGCTGATATTCAGTCCGACATTCTGGCCGAACAGGAAACCATCCATGTGCTTCAGGCCGAATGGAGCTACCTGAACAATCCTGAACGGATCGAACGGTTATCCCAGCAATATCTCAGCCTGGCGCAGATCGATATTCTGCAGATGGCCAGCATCGACGATTTGCCCGAAAATGCCGATCAGCATCTTTATCGTCTGGACAAGTTTGGCGAGGCGGTTGCCTTCCTGCCGCTCCCACGTGCCCGTCCGGGCGATCTGATGTCTGACGAGGCCGCCGATGCCATGATCATTGACGCCCCCTCTGTCGCCGCCACCGCAGGAGGCACGCGATGAGCTTCATGCGTTTCTCATACTGGCTGCGCGGGGATCGTCCGGAACTCGGACCTGATCAACGTGAACGTCTGGCGATTGAAACTGCACGTAACCGCATTTTCATCACCGGCGCGATGTTCATCGTTGGCTTTACCTGGATCACCTATGGTCTGGTCGATGCTTCTGTTCTGCGTCAGGGCAATGAACCTGCTGTGGCCTCGGGAACCGATGCGCGCGAACTTAAAACCGAACGCGCTGACATCGTCGATCGCAACGGCATTTTGCTTGCGACCGATCTTCCAACCAATTCGCTTTATGCCGATGCCCGTGTCGTGAAGGACCCGGTTGAATCCGCCGACATGCTGCTAACGGCTCTGCCCGATCTGGACCGCGATACGCTGATCCGGCATTTAAGCTCGCGCAAGGCTTTCGTCTGGATCCGCCGCAACCTGACCCCCGAACAGCAATATGAAGTCAACTCGCTGGGCGTTCCCGGTCTGAATTTCCAACGTGAAGAGCGCCGCGTTTATCCGCATGGTCGCCTGTTCTCACACGTGCTCGGCTTTACCGATATCGATAACAACGGCATTGCCGGTGCCGAACGCGAATTCGATAACGAACTGCGCATCAATAACGGTCCGTTGCAATTGTCGGTCGATACCCGGGTGCAATACGCGCTTGAGGAAGAAGTCGAAAGTGCGATGGAAACCTACAGTGCGGTCGGGGCTGCCGGGCTTGTGATGGATGTCTACACCGGCGAAGTCATCGCCATGACCTCCCTTCCCAACTTTGACCCGCACCGCCCCGGTCAGGCGCCTGCGGATGCGCGGTTCAACCGCAGCACGCTGGGCGTCTATGAAATGGGCTCGGTGTTCAAACTGTTTAACACCGCGATTGCGCTTGAGACAGGCTCGGCCACCCTGAATTCCGCGTATGATGCCACCGAACCGCTCCGGGTCGCACGTTTCTCGATCCGTGATTATCATGGCGAAAACCGCTGGCTGACCGTGCCGGAAATTCTGGTCCACAGCTCGAACATCGGTTCGGCCCGCATGGCGATGGCCTTTGGCGGCGCGACCCAGCAAAAATACCTTAAAAAGCTTGGCATGCTCGACAAGCCAGAAATCGAACTTCCTGAAGTCGGCGGGCCGCTTGTGCCCAATCCATGGCGTGAAATCAACACCATGACCATTGCCTTTGGTCACGGCATTGCCGTCACCCCGCTTCAGGTCGTCAACGGCATTTCCACCATTGCAAACGGTGGTATTCGCCGCCCGTCCACCATCCTCAGACAGGACGGTGCCCCGGCAGGCGAACGTGTCTTTTCCCGAGAAACGTCTGACCTGATGCGCCGTTTGATGCGTCTGGTTGTGACCGAAGGATCGGGCAAAAACGCCGAAGTGGCGGGCTACTTCCTTGGCGGGAAGACCGGCACCTCGGAAAAACTCGTGAACGGGCGCTACGTAAAGAACGCCCGCATGTCGACCTTTGTCGCCGCCTTCCCGATGCAGGACCCGAAATATGTGGTTCTGGTGACGCTAGACGAGCCCAAAGGCACAAAAAAAACCTATGGATTTGCCACAGCAGGATGGGTGTCCGCCCCTGCGGTTGGCAAGGTTGTGACACGTATTGCTCCCCTTTTGGGCATTGAACCGGCGAATGCGAAGGCGCCGGAGATCGAGCAAGCGTTGCAGATTGAACTTCGCAAAGGGGAACGCAAACTTGCGTCTTTCTGAACTCATGGCAGGTGATCAAGCGGCACTTAAACATGCCCAAGGACAGGACCCGAACATTACGGGCCTGACAGCAGACTCACGCACCGTAAAGGATGGCTATATCTTTGCCGCCCTGTCTGGTGCCAAAGACGACGGCTCGAAATATATCGCCGATGCGATCAAGCTCGGCGCCGCCGCCATTTTGGCCAAGGACGGAACGCCCCGTCCAAGTGCCCCGACGGTTCCCCTGATCCCGGTTGAAAACCCGCGAAAGCGCTACGCACAGCTTGCCGCGCGCTTTTATGGGCAGCAACCTGCCAACATCGCGGCAATCACCGGCACCAACGGTAAAACATCGACCGCGATCTTTACCGAACAACTCTGGACGATCATGGGCAACATGTCGGGTTCCATCGGCACCCTTGGCATTCGCGCTGCGGGGGCAAAAATTCCCGGCTCGCTGACCACGCCGGATCCGGTTGCCCTGCATCAATCCTTAAATGAAATGTCTGAAATCGGTGTCACCCATGTCGCGATGGAGGCAAGCTCGCACGGGCTTGACCAGCATCGCCTTGACGGGGTCAAGGTCACCGTGGCCGCCTTTACCAACCTGTCGCGCGATCATCTTGATTACCACGGCAGCTTTGATAAATACTTCGCGGCCAAGGCCCGCCTGTTCTCGGACCTTCTGGTGGCCGATGGCACCGCGGTGCTGAACGCCGATGTCGAACAGTTCGCGACCCTCAAATCCATGTGCGAGAAGCGCGGCTTAACCGTAATGTCCTACGGCGAAAATGCCGATGACATCAAACTGGTCTCCGCTGTCCCGGATAGCACCGGCACCAAACTGACCCTTCTGGCAAACAAGGGTGAATACAAAATTCACCTGCCGCTGATGGGCAGCTTTCAGGTGATGAACGCGCTCGCCGCCCTTGCGATTGTTATCGCCTCGGGTGCCGATATTGACCCGGCGGTTCTTGCCCTTGAAAAGCTTGAAGGTGTGCGGGGTCGCATGGAACTGGTTGGCAAAACCAGCTTTGGTGCCCCGGTGTTTGTTGATTACGCCCATACCCCCGATGCGCTTGAAACCGTGATCAAGGCTGTCCGTCCGCATTGCAAAGGACGCATTGTCTGTGTCTTTGGCGCGGGTGGCGACCGTGATACCGGCAAACGCCCCTTGATGGGCAAGGTCGCACAGGATTTCGCCGATATTGCCATCATCACCGATGACAACCCGCGCAGCGAAAATCCCGCCACCATTCGCGCTGCCATCAAAAAGGCATGTGACGGCGGCATTGAAATTGGCGACCGCGCAGATGCGATCAAACGCGGCATCGGCATCCTGCAACGCAACGATGTTTTGATCATCGCGGGCAAGGGCCACGAACGCGGCCAGATCATCGGCGATCAGGTGATGCCGTTTGATGATGCATCTGTCGCGCGCAGCATCCTTGCCGGTGGCAACTGACCATAAATTCCCGTTACGGCACCCTGGTCGTAACGGCCTGATGAGAAAGAAAGTAACCCTATGACCAAGGCTGTTTTATGGACGGCACAAGATGCCCAAACCGCAACCGGTGGCACAACATCCGGCGACTGGACGGTATCTGGCATCTCAATCGACAGCCGCAAGGTCACCAGGGGCGATCTGTTCATCGCCCTTAAGGGCCCGAATTTTGACGGTCACACATTTGCACAGGCCGCCCTTGATGCCGGTGCGTCCGCCGTCATGGTCGATGACGCGACCGGCATTACCGATCCCGATAAAATCCTTCTGGTCGATGACACCATGGCCGCCCTGAACCGTCTGGGCGAGGCCGGGCGCGCACGAAGCAACGCCAAAATCGTCGCCATCACCGGCAGTGTCGGTAAAACCGGCACCAAGGAAGCCCTAAAATATGTGCTGAGCCAGCAGGGCAAAACCCACGCCAGCCCGGCCAGCTTTAACAACCATTGGGGTGTTCCGATCAGTCTGGCGACCCTTCCGGTCGATGCGCAATACGCCGTGCTTGAAATCGGCATGAACCATCCCGGCGAAATCAGCCCGCTGGTCAAGATGGTCAAACCATCGGTTGCCATGATCACCACTGTCGTCGGCGCGCACACCGAATATTTCAAGGACGAAGCCGAAATCGCCATGGCCAAGGCCGAGATTTTTGATGGTCTGGACAAAAATGGCGCGGTGATCCTCAACCGTGACAATCTGCATTATTTCGCGCTGGCACGCCGGGCCAAGGAACTGGGCCTGACCGACATCAAATCATTTGGCACCGATGCGGTTGCCAATTACCGCCTGTTTGAAGCCAACATCGTCAATGATGGCAGTGCGGTGCGCGCGCGCATTGATGGCCATGAACTGGAATATTTCATTGGCTGCCCCGGCGAACACTGGGTGGTCAATTCACTCGCGGTTCTGGGCTGTGTCGCGGCCATTGGTGCGGATGTCGAACGCGCCGCGCGCGATCTGGCCGATGTCACCCCGCCCGCTGGCCGGGGCGAAACATCCACGGTCAAACTGCCCTCGGGTAACGGCACCTTTACCCTGATTGATGATGCCTATAACGCCAATCCGACATCCATGATGGCCGGGATCAAGGTTCTTGCCCAAACCAAACCCGCCGAGGGTGGTCGCAAGATCGCGGTTCTGGGCGACATGCGCGAACTGGGCGATGATGCGGTTAAAATGCATGCTGACCTTCATCATCCCCTGACCGCGATGGAAATTAACCGGGTCTATTGCGTCGGTCCCTTGATGGCTGAACTTGATAAAACCCTGCCAGACGCCATAAATGCCGGACATTTCGAAACTGCGGAGGCCGCAATTGCGCCGATTAAGGCCGATCTTAAGCCCGGCGACGTGGTTTTGATCAAAGGATCGCTTGGCATTTACGTTTCGAAAATTGTATCGGCGTTAAAATCGGGCGGCGTGGTCGACAAACCCGCACCCCAATAGAAATTCGTCGCAGAAGGAACGACAAGAGCAATGCTCTATAATCTGCTTTATCCGCTGGCCGATCAGATGCCGGTTTTCAACCTGTTTCGGTACATCACGTTCCGCACAGGCGGCGCGATCATAACATCGCTTATCCTTGCTTTTGTTCTGGGCCCGTCCCTGATCCGCTGGTTGCGGTCCAAACAAAGCGAAGGTCAGCCGATCCGCGAAGACGGCCCGGAAGGTCACCTTCTGACCAAAAAAGGCACCCCCACCATGGGCGGCCTTTTGCTGTTGATTTCAACATCCATCGCCACCCTTTTATGGGCCGATCTGACCAATGCCTATGTCTGGGCGGTTTTGCTCGTCACCATCGGCTATGGCTTCCTGGGCTTCCTTGATGACTTCCTCAAGGTGTCCAAGAAAAATACCAAGGGTTTACCCGGCAAGATAAAGCTGCTTGGTCAGTTTTCCATCGCCGCCCTTGCCGCCTTCTGGATTTCCTACAACACCGCCGATCCGCTTTCGACCGCACTGGCCTTCCCGTTTTTCAAGAACTACCTGCTTGATCTCGGCTGGTTCTTTATCCCGTTTGCCATGTTTGTCATGGTCGGGGCGTCAAATTCGGTCAACCTGACCGATGGGCTGGATGGTCTTGCGATTGTGCCGGTGATGATTGCCGCGGCCAGTTTTGCGCTGATCACCTATTTGATCGGTAACATCCAGTTCGCCGAATATCTTCAGGTTCATTACGTCGCCGGATCAGGCGAACTCACCATCTTCCTTGGCGCGCTGGTCGGTGCCGGCCTTGGCTTCCTGTGGTACAACGCCCCGCCTGCCATGGTGTTTATGGGCGATACCGGGTCGCTTGCCTTGGGCGGTGCCCTTGGGGCGGTTTCGGTTGTCACCAAACACGAACTGGTTCTGGCCATCATTGGTGGCTTGTTTGTGCTTGAAACCCTGTCGGTGATCATTCAGGTCGGCTCGTTCAAACTGACCGGAAAGCGCGTGTTTCGCATGGCCCCCCTGCATCACCATTTTGAAAAAAAGGGCTGGCAGGAAGCAACCATCGTCATTCGTTTCTGGATCATTGCCGTGATCCTTGCCCTTGTCGGGCTTGCCACCCTTAAACTTCGCTAAGGAACACACCCTTGATTGATCTTTCACACTTGCGCGGCAAAACCATCGCGGTTCTGGGGCTCGGCAAATCGGGTCTTGCCAGTGTGAAGGCATTGATCAATGCCGGGGCGATTGTCTGGGCGTGGGATGACAACGCATCGGGTCGTGATCTGATCGAACCATTGGGCTTGGCCCCGATCAATCTGACCGAGTGTGACTGGACCGAACCCGACATGCTGGTCATAAGTCCCGGCATCCCGTCCACCTTCCCGACCCCGCATCCGGCGGCTGAAAAGGCACGCCGGGCCGGTGTCCCGATCATTTGTGACGTTGAATTGCTCTGTACCGCACAGCCCGATGTGCCAACCTTGGCGATCACCGGCACCAACGGCAAATCAACCACCACCGCACTCACCGCCCATATTCTGGCCGGTGCCGGGATCAAAACGCAGGCCGGGGGCAATCTTGGCAATGCCGCCCTTGGTCTTGAACCGTCCGGGCCTGATGATTGCCTGGTGCTTGAACTGTCGTCCTATCAGCTTGACCTTCTGGCCGAGGCCGCCTTTGATGCCTGTGCGCTTTTAAACATCACGCCCGACCATCTGGATCGTCACGGCGGGATGGATGGCTATATCGGGGCCAAACATCAAATCTTTGCGCGCAACAAGGGCCCGAAATGGGCGATCATTTCAATTGACGATGAACCTTGTGCCAAAATGTCGGTCGAACTGGCCCGCGAAGGCGGCCGCCACATCATCGAAATTTCGGTCAATCAGCCGGTTGATCACGGCATTTATGTTTCCGATGGCTGGTTGATTGATGATCTGTCGGGCGCACAAACCCGTATTCTCGATCTCACCACTGTTGCTCAGATGCCCGGCAAACATAACTGGCAAAACATTGCCTTTGCCTATGCGCTCTGTCGTGCACGCGGTGTCGATGCCACCCGGATCATTGATGGCATCCTGTCATTTCCGGGTCTTGCCCATCGTCAGGAACGCTTGGGCACCATTGACGGCGTTGTCTTTGTCAATGACAGCAAGGCCACCAATGCCGAAGCATCCGCCAAGGCACTCTCGGCCTATCAGAATATCTACTGGATTGTCGGCGGCAAACCCAAGGAAGGCGGCATCGCCGGGCTTGAGGCATTCTACCCCAACATCAAAAAGGCCTATTTGATCGGGGCGGCCACCAACGAGTTTGCCGACGCACTGGGTACCGATCTGCCGTGGGAAAAATGCCAAACCCTCGATGTCGCCACCAGGGCCGCCTTTGAAGACGCCCGTCAACATGGCGATGACGCCCCGGTGGTCATGCTGACCCCGGCCTGCGCGTCGTTTGATCAATTCAAAAGTTTCGAAGCCCGCGGCGATGCCTTCCGCGACATTTATGCCCATCTCGCCACCAACGCGCAGGAACGCTCATGAAATCGCTGTTTGGTCAGAATACCAATATTGCCTTTTCCCGCGCGGACACCTCCGTTCTGGGCATCTGGTGGTGGACGGTTGATCGCTGGTTCCTTGCCGCCATCATTTTGCTGATGGGCATTGGCGCACTTCTGGTCATGTCGGCAAGCCCGCCGGTGGCCGACCGTATCAATGTCGATAGCTTCCACTTCGTCACCCGCCAGTTTGTCTTCTTGGGGCTGGCTGCCGCCTGCATGTTCTCAATTTCGCTGCTGCCGGTGAAATGGGTCCGAAGGCTGGCCTCGATCATGTTCCTTGGCGTCATTTTCCTTTTGATCATCACCCCGTTCATCGGGTCGGAGATCAAAGGCGCTGTGCGCTGGATCCACCTTGCAGGCATCACGATCCAACCGTCCGAGTTTCTAAAACCGGCCTTTGCGGTTGTCGTCGCATGGATGTTCGCCGAAGGTCGCCTCAACCCGAATTTCCCTGGCTACATCGTCAGCAGCCTGATGCTGGCCCTGTGTATTTTCCTTCTGATGATCCAGCCTGACTTTGGCCAAACCGTGGTTGTGACCTCCATCTGGTCGGTACAAATCTTCCTCGCTGGCCTTCCGATCATTCTGGTGTTTTGTCTGGGCTTGGGCGCGGTTGGCCTTGCGGTCAGTGCCTATTTGATCTTACCGCACGTGCAATCACGTGTGGACCGCTTCCTTGATCCGGCCTCGGGCGACAACTATCAAATCGAACGTTCGATGGAAGCTTTCATGAACGGCGGCATCATGGGCCGTGGACCGGGCGAAGGCTGGGTCAAAAACTCGATCCCCGATGCCCATTCCGACTTTATCTTTGCCGTGGCGGGCGAAGAATTCGGCTTGCTGTTCTGTGTGCTGGTTGTCGGCGTCTTTGCCTTCATCATCATGCGGGGGCTTTCACGCCTGATGGGCGAACGCAACCTGTTCGTCGTGCTGGCGGTAACCGGCATTCTGGTGCAGTTCGGCTTGCAGGCCGTGATCAACATGGCCTCCACCTTGCAACTGGTCCCGCCAAAAGGCATGACCCTGCCGTTTGTCTCCTACGGCGGTTCCGCCACCATCGGCATTGCGATTGGCATGGGCTTTGTTCTCGCCCTCACCCGCAAACGTCCGGGCGAATAACGGTCCGCGAACGGTGCGTAATGGATTCCCGCCTTCGCGGGAATGACACTTCATCGAAACAACAGCCCAACACCGTCACTCCCGCGAAGGCGGGAGTCCATCACGCCGCAGACGACAAACCCCGTGATTAGGAACATCAAAGGATCAACATGATCAGTATCCAACAGGCCGAGCCCCATCACCGCGATGGCTGGGAACGACTTTGGCGCCAAAACATCGTCAATTTTGGCGCACCCGACATGCCCGACGATGTGATTGATGGCCTGTGGCAACGTATTCTTGATCCCGATCACGCCATGCAGGCATGGCTGGCGATTGATGGGACAAACGATGACCACACGGTGGTCGGACTGGCCCACCTCATCATCCACCCGCACACATTTTCCCTGCGCAATGTGGCCTATCTCGAAGATTTCTGGGTGTCACCTGATCACCGGGGCGGGGGCATTGGCGGACACATGATGACGGCATTACAGGCGCAGGCAAAAAAGAACGACTGGGGCCGCCTTTACTGGCTCACCGCTGGCGACAACCATGGAGCACAGCGCCTCTATGACCGCCTGACCAACCGTGTTGATTCAGTTCTCTATAAAATCGATACGGCTTAAACCTCAGACACCGTGCCACCCGCAAAGATGGATTCCCGCCTGCGCGGGAATGACGCCCAAGCGGCGACATCCCCAATACAAAAACACCGTCACTCCCGCGAAGGCGGGAGTCCATGGGATGGCAAATTCCGCTGCCTGAGTGAAAACAGATAAGTCTTTGAGCCGCTGTATGAGGTTTCATCCACAATTGAAATAGACGTTCAACGGTGGGACTGGCATGATTTTGTCGTTAGGGGAGTGAACGACATGATCCGTACTGCTATTTTCACCGCCGTTCTGCTACTTTCCGGATGTGATGAGTCCTATGACGAACGCATGGAAAGACTTGAAAACGCAGTTAAAACACCGATCAGTAGCAGTGGAGATTACTGGATTATCAAGGGGGGAGATTTTCTAACTGATCAGAACTTCAAAGTAGGGTTGATATTCGGCTACGGTGATAACGAGCTTATTTGCCGTGAGATGATTGAGGTCTACCAGAAGGCATATCGATCAGAAAAATTAAGTTGCAGGCTTGCGAATTAAGACATCCTTGTTCAGCACAAGCAGCCGTTCAGAAGTGGCATTTAGCGACAGTTGCAGCCATAAACAACCCATGCGATCATTCGACACGCCTAAAGCGCGAAACCATACCGAACTGAAAAAAGAAAAAGCCCACCACTAAGGATGAGCTTTTTCAATTTCTTTGGACAATGAGGGAAGGCTTACGCCCGCGAACCTCAAAGCCTTAATACAAATCTTATAGGCTTTTTCTGACGCCGCTATCTGTATCTCCGGCTTACACTCATCAGATAATGGCCTGCAAGCCCTTGTCAGCGATGACGTTGAGCAGCTTGAGCGCCGGGCCGGCTGGGTGCGTTTCACCCTGTTCCCACTTGCGTACCGTCGAGGCGGTGGTGTGCAGATGATGGGCGAACACTGGCTGACTGAAGTGCAGCGCTTCACGCAGACGCTTGATGTCGTCGGCGCTGAACTTGCGCACCGGCGGCGGGCAGATCGCGTCGAATTCACGCATCGTCACTTTGCTGATCGCGCCGGCGTCGTGCAATGCGGCCAGATCACCGCGCAGGGATTCAATGATTTTGTTCGTCACAACACACCTCCAGTAAAACACCCGCCTGCAATGCCTTTACCAACTCCTTGGCTGATAGCTCCAGAAATACTTTGCCAGCATATTGCAGTGCTTTTTTCTCGTCTCGCGTGATGTTCGCCTTGTCGCTTTTCGGGAACCCATGCAGAAATACATAACGGTGGCCAACACGAGCCGACAATAATGTGCGGTAGCCACCGCTCTTACCTCCACCTGGGCGAGCGACCCGTTTTTTATAGAGGTGGCCGCCCAAGTCGGCATCAATCAGTCCGCTTTCCATTTCCTGGACCGCCTTGCATAGCGCCGCATCAGATAGTTTCTCGCCCGCCTGCCACCGTGCAAAGTCCTTTCGCTTCAAGACGTCCATACTCATTCACCCTCAAACTATACCCGTAACGGGCATGATTGTCCAGCCCTTGCAAGTGGCAGGTTGCCACCCCGCCACACATATGCCCTCATGCCCCAAAAGGGGACTGTCCCCTTTTATTCGTCATCTCCCCAACACCCAAAACACCGTCACTCCCGCGAAGGCGGGAGTCCATCGTGCATCCCTCAACCACCCTGTAAGGCCTAGATCTCACACAACAGCAAACCCCACCAAACAACGTGACATCAGGCGTTTGGCAAATATACTTTAAATTGCAGCTTTAAAATGTTGGGGAGAGTTTTCGATGATTGGCAAAAACGAAAATCTAACGGACGTCGACTACTATGCGATATCTCGTGTAGATACCGTGCAAAACTGGCGAATGGATATATTGAGTCACACTCATACTATTGCCAACGACAGTTTCAAAAGTTTGATACTCCTAAATGGGGGAACTATTCCCGCTTTAGCCACACTAAAAAGTTTATCGCCTACACCTGAAATTCACGGACTATTTTTAGCTATTGTACTTTTTATGTTTGGCTTGTTCTTTGCCCTTTTTGCACAGTTTTCGATGCATATCTCCCTCAGAAAGAAGGGACGACATCTTGAATCTGTGACCAATGATTTCATTGATGCCTACAGAGCACACAGAAAAGGGAGCAACGAATCATTTGACGCTCAGACTTTTGAAAAACGTCCCGACACGGCTTCTCTCGACGAAGCCAAGGAACGGAAATGGGATCAACGCGCAATAATTTGCGCTTCAATGTCTCTGCTATCATTCATCATCGGTGCATTTTCAGCAATGTACGCATTCTATCCGATAGCAACTTTGTTGAAGGGCTAAGCGTTCGGGTAAATAACGAACCCCAGACAGTTTTGCGCCTGCGCGGGAATGACGCCCAAGCGGCGACATCCCCAATACAAAAACACCGTCACTCCCGCGAAGGCGGGAGTCCATCCCACCACGAACGCAGCCTTAAACAGCACGTCACCACCTTCCCCGCCCTCAAACATCCCAACGACACCCCCCGTCCCAAAAAAACGACAAATTCCCGCCCTATAAACGCCCCCGCTTGAAGGGATATTAACCTTTATCGGGTTTTGATGGGGGAACCTTGGCGCGTGCCGTCGTTTAACATGTGGACGAGATGACGAAACTCACACAACCTGATATTTCCACCACCAATGAGGCCCCGCTTGCCGGGCAGGTCATCGCCGTGACATCCGGCGGGACGGGCGGTCACATGTTCCCCGCCGTTGCCCTGTCAAAGGCGCTGGTGCGGCGCGGCGCAAAGGTGCTGTTTTTCACCGATGCACGGGCCGCGCGCTACACCGACGGGGTCGATGGGGTGCAAACCATCATCCTGCCCGCGGGCGGGATCGCCGGTAAGGGGATTAAAGGCCGCCTGATGGGTGCTGCCCGTCTTGGCCTTGGCACGCTCAAAGCCCGCTCGATAATTAAAAAGGCCAAACCGGCTGTCGTCATCGGCTTTGGCGGATATGCCTCCATCCCGGCCACCATGTCGGCCAAGTGGCTTGGCATTCCGTTTGCCATTCATGAACAAAACGCGGTTTTGGGCCGTGCCAACCGATTGGTCGCAGGGGCGGCCAAACGCATTGCCACGTCATTCCCCACCGTCACCCTGATCGATCCGACCGATCAGAACAAGGTCATCTGGACTGGCAACCCGGTGCGCGCCGAAGTCGCCGCCCTTGCCAACAGCACCTATGACGTACCGACCGAAGACGGCCCAATCAAACTTCTGATCACCGGCGGGTCACAGGGCGCACGTGTTCTATCCGAAATCCTGCCGACCGCACTGGTCAACCTGCCAGAAGGCATTCGCACCCGCCTTGTCGTCACCCAGCAGGCCCGCGACGAAGACATCAATGCGGTGCGCAAGACCTATGACGGGTCGGGCATTGATGTGACATTGGCATCCTTTATCGATGACATCCCCGAACGCCTGCGCGATTGCCATCTGGTGATTGCCCGTTCTGGCGCATCAACCGTCGCCGAACTGACCGCCGCCGGGCGTCCCGGTTTGCTGGTGCCACTCCCCCATGCCATTGATGATCATCAACGTTTCAATGCCCAGCAGGTCGAAGACGCCGGTGGTGCATGGCTTATGCCCCAGGACCGCTTTTCCAGTGAAACCGTCACCGACCGGCTGGCAAAGCTTTTGCGCAATCCGGCGGCCTTGACCCGTGCAGCAAAGGCCGCCAAAACCGCCGGACGTGCCAATGCTGCCGAACGGCTGGCCGATATGGTGCTTGATATGCTGGGTCTCAACCCGGCAGGCACCCCGGATGCAGAAAACATAAGTAAAAAAGACCAAGGAGACACGCAATGAACACCCTGCCGCTCAACATCGGCACCATCCATTTTGTCGGTATTGGCGGCATCGGTATGTCCGGTATTGCCGAAATTCTCCATAACCTTGGCTATTCGGTCCAAGGGTCTGACATCTCTGACAATGCCAATGTTCAGCGCCTGCGCGGTCTTGGCATTAAGGTCTTTGTCGGCCACGAAGCTGGCAACATCACCGATGCCAACGTGGTTGTGATTTCAACCGCGGTTAAATCTGACAACCCCGAAGTCATCGCCGCACGTGCTGATATGATCCCGGTTGTCCGCCGGTCTGAAATGCTGGCCGAACTGATGCGCCTTAAGGCCGCGATTGCGGTTGGCGGCACGCACGGCAAAACCACCACCACGTCGCTTGTTGCCACCATGCTCGATGCGGCGGGCCTTGATCCGACCGTGATCAATGGCGGCATCATCAATTCATACGGCACCAATGCGCGCCTTGGCGATGGCGACTGGATGGTGGTTGAGGCCGATGAGTCGGATGGCACCTTTGTTAAGGTCCCCTCGACCATTTCGGTTGTCACCAACATCGACCCGGAACATCTTGATCACTGGAAGGACTTCGACCAACTGCGCGAAGCCTTTAAAAACTTTGTTCAAAACATCCCGTTTTACGGCTTTGCCGTTCTGTGCATCGACCATCCCGAAGTTCAGGCCCTGATTGGCCGGGTCACCGATCGCCGTATTTTCACATTCGGTTTCTCGCCACAGGCCGATGTCCGCGCAACCAATGTGCGCACCAACATCTCCGACAGCGTCTTTGACGTCGTCATCCGCGAACGGGTCGATAGCGAAGAACGCATCATCAAGGATGTCCGCCTGCCGATGGTTGGCGACCATAACGTGTCAAACTCGCTGGCCGCGATCACGGTCGCCCTTGAACTGGGCATCCCGGACGAAAAAATCGTCTCCGCCTTTGATGGCTTTACCGGGGTCAAACGCCGCTTTACCAAAACCGGCGAGGTTGATGGTGTTACCATCATTGACGATTACGGTCACCACCCGGTCGAAATCAAGGCGGTGCTCAAAGCCGCCCGTCAGGCCACCCAGAACAATGTCATCGCCGTGGTGCAGCCGCACCGCTATTCACGCCTGCATGACCTGTTCGAAGATTTCTGCACCTGCTTTAACGATGCCGACAACGTCATTGTCGCCGATGTCTATGAAGCCGGTGAAACCCCGATCGAAGGCGCATCGCGCGATGCACTGGTCGAAGGATTGCGCAACCGGGGTCACCGCCATGTCAGTGCGCTTGAAGGACCGGAAAAACTGGCCGAAGTTATCGCCGCTGCGGCCAAACCGGGCGATCTGGTTGTCTGCCTTGGTGCCGGTTCGATCAGTGCATGGGCCAACGCCCTGCCCGCCCAACTCGAAGCCCTGAAAAACTGAGGTTACCATGAGCACGCCGGGACACCACACACCCCTGATTGACCGCCTGCCCAAGGTCCGTGGCAAGCTGCGCGAAGGCGCGCAATTGTCAAAGGTCACCTGGTTTCAGGTCGGCGGTCCGGCTGATGTGTTGTTCCGCCCGGCTGACGAGGCCGATCTTGCCGGTTTTCTGAAAAACAAGCCCGCCGATATGCCTGTAACGGTGATTGGGGTGGGATCGAACCTTCTGGTCCGAGATGGCGGCATTCGCGGGGTTGTCATTCGTTTGGGCCGTCCATTTACTGACACTGTGATCGAAGATGGTGCCGTTCATGCCGGTGGGGGGGCACTTGATCTCAATGTTGCGCAAACGGCCCAAATGAACGGTCTTGCTGGCCTTGAGTTCCTTTCGGGCATTCCGGGCACCATTGGCGGGGCACTGCGCATGAATGCCGGGGCCTATGGCACCGAAATCAAGGATGTGCTGGTCTCGGCCACGGCCATTGATGGCAACGGATTGCTCCATACCGTCACCCCCGATGACATGGACATGACATACCGGCATTGCGGCGTGCCCGATGACTGGATTTTCACATCCGCCATCCTGCGTGGCACATCCGGTGACCCCGGTGAAATCGCCAACCGCATGGCCGAAATTCAGAATGCGCGCGCCGGATCACAACCGATCAAGTCGCGTACTGGTGGGTCGACCTTTGCCAATCCGACACCGGACCGCGCGTGGGAGCTCATTGATGCCGCCGGGTGTCGTGGGTTGACCATTGGTGGCGCGCAAATGTCGCCGCACCATTGCAACTTCATGATCAATCTCGGCACTGCCACCGCCTTTGATCTTGAACAGTTGGGCGATGAAGTCAAAAAACGGGTCAAAGACCACAGTGGCGTTGATTTGCGCTGGGAAATCCGGCGCATTGGCGAACGCCTTGGCCACTCAATCATAGGAAAAGACGCATGAGCAAACATGTCGCAGTCATTTATGGCGGTTGGTCGGCCGAACGCGAAGTCTCATTGTCATCGGGGCGCGAATGCATCAAGGCGCTGCGTGAAAAGGGCTATCAGGTTACTGAAATTGACGCGACCCGCGATCTGGCCGCACAGCTTTCTGCCATTGATCCCAAACCCGATGTGATTTTCAATGCCCTGCATGGCCGCTGGGGCGAAGACGGTGCGGTTCAGGGTTTGCTTGAAATCATGGACATTCCCTATACCCATTCCGGTGTGCGCGCGTCCGCCATTGCCATGGATAAAATGTCGGCCAAGGCGATGTTCATGGAATATGACATTCCCTGCGCCCGCCATGTCTGGGTCACGCGCGATGAAATTGCCAAGGGTGCGGCCCTGCCCCCACCCTATGTTCTCAAACCCAATAACGAAGGATCCTCTGTCGGGGTTGAAATCATCCTGACGGCTGAGGAAGAACAAAACATGCTTTCCCGTGACTGGGTGCATGGGGCTGGCGTCATGCAGGAAGAATTCGTGCCGGGCCGTGAAATGACCGTCGCGGTCAAAGATGGCGAGGCGATGGAGGTCATTGAAATCCTGACCGGCAACCATGCCTTTTACGATTTTGAATCGAAATACGCCCAAGGCGGCTCCGAACATGTCGTTCCGGCCGATATCTCGGATGATTTGCGCACCAAGCTGCGCCAGAATGCCGAAGCCGCCTATCGCGCGCTGGGATGCCGGGGAATTGCGCGCGCCGATTTTCGCTATGACCCCAAACACGACCGTCTGGCCATTCTTGAAATCAACACCCAGCCCGGCATGACCCCGACATCGCTTGTCCCCGATGCCGCACGCCATGACGGCTTTAGCTTTGCCGACATCGTCGCATGGATGGTGGAGGACGCCTCATGCGAGCGTTAGGAACATCAAGCACGCTCGAAGAACAGGCGCGCGAACGCCGCGAAAAGCTTGATAAACAACACAGCGTTGCCTCGAACGTCAAACGGATCGCGCGTGTTGTCTGGTGGACCGGTTTCATTGGTGTCTTTACCCTTGGCCCGATTGCGCTTTGGCAAACCGGGCGTGCCGATGCGTGGTTAACCATCGCCCAGAACGAAGCCATTCGCCTGTCGGCTGATTTTGGCATGACGGTCAGAAACATCGAAGTATCAGGCCGCGAAAAAACCGATCCGAATGCGCTTTTGGCAGCCATCGGCAAAAAGCCCGGCACCCCGATCATTACCTTTGACGTCGACAGTGCGCGCGAACGGATCGAGCAGCTGTCATGGGTGCGCACGGCTGCTGTTGAACGCCAGTTGCCCGATACCCTGATTGTTTCGATCGTTGAACGCCGCCCGCTTGCCCTTTGGCAAACAGATCAAGGCAACCATGTGCTGATTGATGGCGATGGCGCGCAGCTTCAGAACTATGAACTGGGCGATTATCTTGATCTGCCGGTTCTGGTCGGTGATGACGCCCCCGAACATGCCGCCGAGATGCTCAGCATCATCAAATCAGTACCCCATCTTTATGATCAAGTCACCGGTGCGCAGCGCATCGGCCACCGCCGCTGGAACATTCAGCTTGCCAACGGCATGTATGTCCGCCTGCCCGAAAAGGACATGGACAAGGCATGGCAACGCCTTGCGGTGCTTGATACCGAACATGACCTGCTCGAACGCGATGTCCTGATCGTCGATCTGCGCCTGCCCGACCGCACCTTCGTCCGCCTCACCCCCGGCGCCGCCGAACTACGCCGCAACCCGCCAAAAAAAGGTGACGCGGCATAACACCGCATTCATCCAACAAGCTGCCCCAGCGGAATGCCACAACGCATAAAGAAGAACGATGCCGCATCATGCCGTAGCCCATCAAGAAGCGTGATGTGCTGCATGACGCCGCAATCCCCCAAAAAGACGATGCGACGTGACGGCGGAACGTACCAAGAAAGATGATGCAGCGTAGCCTCGCAACTCACCAAAAAGATGATGCAAGTCATGCCGCCCCTCACCCAAAAAGGGGGACACGGCATAACGCCGCATTCATACACAAGGTGCCCCAGCAGATCGCCGTCGCCCATCAAGAAGAGTGATGCTGCATGACGCTGCAACTCAGCCCAAAAGATAATCTAGCGCGACGCCACAACACCCTAAAAAAGGTGATGCGACATAATGCCACACCCCACCCAAGAAGATGTCGCCGCCTGACACCGCAACCCGCCCAAAAATGGTGACGCAGCGTGACGCCACAATCCGCTCAAAAAGACGCCTCGATATAACGCAGCACCCATCAAAAAAGTTGCAGCCCCCCGAACTCGAATCCCACCCAAAAAGATACGTCAGTATGAGGTTTGCACCCCATCAAAAAAAGCGATGCAGCGTGACGTCACAACCTGGAAAAAAAGAGGGCGCGGCCGACCCCGCTCTGGCCTCCTGCTCCGTCGTCAAAACCACAACATTAATTCATCATACAATATTACTTATCGGTGTTTTCGACGATCATGCACCCTGCTGCGACCAAACTTCACGTTATTCACTAAAAATGATCAATCGCAATAACTCTTCATTTTTTATGAATAATTGAGACATGCCTGATGCGCCATTTGCGGGTGGGATTTAGGCCCCTTAAACGCGACCACCTTACCCCTCATTTCGCCAAACCGGGACCGGCTGACTAAGCGATTGCAGGTTGGTGGTATCGCGCCCTTCTATGACATCCAAAAGGTGGGTCGCCAATTGCTGTCCTGCGACAATCAGGTCCTCGCGCAGGCTGTCGATGCGTGGTCGGGTAAAGTTCAGTAAATCCGACGTTTCCTTGGCAATCACATCAATATCTTGCCCGACATTCAACCCTGACTGGATCATGCCGTCAATCAGCGCCATGGCGCAAAGCTCGCTGCCGCAAATGATCCCGTCGGGCACATAATCTTGATGGCGCAACGCCATACCGGCCTGACGCAGAACTTCGCTGCTGCTATCAAGGTCAATGCCACCAAGGACTTGGAACGGCACCCCGGCGGCCTTGGCCGTTGCTGCCAGCCCGGCCAGCGTTTCCTGATAATATGAAAATTCCGATGGTGGCGATAACAATGCCAACCGTTTGCGTCCGCGCGAAATCAGGCGGTTTGCCGCCATTTCGCAAAAGGCCCGATTGTCAAAATCGTGATAGGCATGCTCCGCCCCCGTCAGGCTGCGGCCATGCGCGACAAAGGGCAATCCGCTTTGGCGCAGCACCTCAATGCGTTCATCATCGGGGCGCACATGGGTAATGATCACCCCGTCGGCTGCCCGTGTATTCAGGATATAGCGTACCGGGTCCATCGGATCATCGGTGCGTGATTGTGGTGTCACAACAAGATGGTACGGCGTGCCGCGCATGACATCGGAGATGCCGACAATCAAACGCCGGGCAAATTCCGGCACCTTGTCGGTTTGATCCAGCACCAGACTGATGACATTGGTTTTACCCGTACGCAACCGCACCCCGGCCCGATCAGGGTGATAGCCAATGGCATCGGCCACCTTGCGCACCCGCAGTTTGGTTTTGGCACTGATGTCATGCGCGTCTTTTAACGCGCGCGACACCGTGGTCACCCCAAGGCCGGTCATTTCCGCAATGGTTTTAAGCGTCGGTCGGCTTTGAGCACGCGACGGGCCCAAATTGCCAACAGGATCATGTTCAGACAGCGCGCTGTCCCTCCGTGCAAGGCATTCCGATGTGCATTTTCTAACGCAGTCTTACGCCGCTTTGGGGATCAAAAAACACAACTTTTTCAAGGTTGAAGACCAATTCCGTATGCTGGTTGGCCTGCCCGAACCAGTCCTGATGCAAGCGCGTCACCACTTCCTTACCGCCCAGCGCAGTAATCGCATAGATGTCCGCCCCGGCGGGTTCAATCACATCAATCTTGCACGATGCGGTCACCTGCTGCCCGGCCCGCATCGCCGCCCGGCTGTCGGCATCGGTGATGGCTTCGGGCCGGATACCAACAATGACTTCCTGCCCCTCATATGCGGCCACATCGCCGGGCAATTGATCGAACCCCAGCACCAGCGGGTCTTCGCCCGCACGCGCCATTTCAACCCCATTACCGCGCACGGTGGCCGGGATCAGGTTCATTGCAGGCGACCCCATGAAATCAGCGACAAACAGATTGGTCGGATCGTTATAAATCTCGGCAGGGGTGCCATATTGCTGCACTACCCCGTCTTTGAGAACGGCGATGCGTGTGCCCAGTGTCATGGCTTCGATCTGGTCATGGGTGACATAGACAATCGTGGTGCCGAATGTCTGATGCATGCGTTTGATTTCAGTGCGCATATCCACGCGCAACTTGGCATCAAGGTTTGAAAGCGGTTCATCAAACAGGAACAGTTGCGGATTGCGCACCAGCGCACGCCCCATCGCCACACGTTGGCGTTGCCCACCGGAAAGCTGACCGGGTTTACGATCCAGCAGATGTTCGATCTGAAGCGTCTTTGCCGCCTCTGCCACCTTGGCATCACGTTCGGCCTTTGGCATGCCGCGCATTTCAAGGCCAAAGGCAATGTTTTGCCCGACATTCATATTGGGATAAAGCGCGTAGCTCTGAAACACCATCGCGATGTTGCGTTCGGCAGGCGGCAAATCATCAATCACATTGCCATCAATGCGGATTTCACCGGTTGTCAGCTTTTCAAGCCCGGCAATCGTATTCAGAAGTGTTGACTTGCCACAGCCCGACGGGCCGACCAGCACAAGAAACCCGCCTTCCTCAACATCAAGCGAGATATCGCGCAACACGTTGATCGGACCGAAACTTTTGCAAACCTTGTCGATTTGTAGAAAGGACATGATAACTTCCCTGTAATTCTTTTTATGGGTGCTTTTGGCTTTGCTTCGCTTGGCTTAGCCCTTGACCGCACCGGCCATCAATCCACGCACGAAATAGCGCCCGGAAACGACGTAAACGATCAGTGTCGGAAGGGCCGCAAGCACCGCACCGGCAAAATGCACGTTGTATTCCTTAACCCCGGTCGAGGATGAAACGAGGTTGTTGAGTGCCACGGTCATTGGCATCGAATCAAAATCGGCAAAGGACGCGCCAAACAGGAAATCATTCCAGATATTGGTGAACTGCCAGATTACGGTCACGACAATGATCGGCCCAGAACTGGGCAATAAAATACGGGTAAAGGTTCGCCAGAACCCGGCCCCGTCCATCTTGGCCGCCTTGATCAGTTCATCAGGAAATGCCGCGTAATAGTTGCGGAAAAACAAGGTGGTAAAGCCAAGCCCATAGACCACATGCACCAGCACCAGACCGCTTGTCGTGCCCGCAATGCCGATCATGCCCAAAACACGGGCCATCGGGATCAGGACAATCTGAAACGGGATGAAACAGGCAAACAGCATCAAACCAAAAATGATCTTATCGCCGGGAAACCGCCATTTGGTCAGGACATACCCGTTCATCGCCCCAAGGGCGGTCGAGATCGCAACAGCAGGCACGACCATCATGATGCTGTTGATGAAATAGGGGCTAAGCCCGGTAGGTTCGACCCCGATCTGGGCCCTGGACCACGCGTTCAGCCAGGGCTCAATCGTAAAGACCTCGGGCAGTGACATCATGTTGCCACCGCGGATTTCATCGAGTGTCTTGACCGAGTTGACCAGCATGACAAACAGCGGCAGCAGATAATAAACCGCAAACAGGATCAAAACCGCATACAGGGCAGCACGCATAAGCTTGCCGGTGCCAAACGAAGGTTGCGTTGAACGGGCCATCAGCGACGCTCCCTGAGTTCGGAATAAAGGTAAGGCACAATGATCGATGCAATCATGGCGAGCATGATCACAGCAGATGATGCCCCAACCCCCATCTGATTGCGGGTAAAGGTATAGGAATACATGAAGGTCGCTGGAAGTTCGGTCGCGCGCCCCGGTCCGCCATTGGTCAAGGCAATGACAAGGTCATAGGCCTTGATCGCCAGATGGGCCAAAACCACAAAGGCCGACAGGAATACCGGGCGCAATTGCGGGATCACGATCCGGGTATAGAGGCTCCAGCGGCTGGCCCCATCCATCTGGGCGGCTTTCATGATTTCGCTATCGATGCCACGCAGCCCGGCCAGAAACATTGCCATGACAAACCCCGATGATTGCCAGACAGCGGCAATCACCACGGTATAGATCGCCATGTCGCGATCCTTGATCCAGTTAAAGGTGAAACTTTCCCAGCCCCACAGATGCATGGTGTTTTCAAGACCAAGACCCGGATCCAGAAACCATTTCCACGCCGTCCCGGTGACGATGAACGACAGCGCCATCGGATAAAGATAGATCGGGCGCAGGATGCCTTCCCCGCGTATTTTTTGATCCAGCAAAATCGCCAGTACCAAGCCAAGCACCGAGCAAATGGCGATGTAAAGAATGCCAAAAATCGCGAGATTCTGAAGGGCAATCAGCCAGTTGCGTTGCCCCCACAGGTTGGCATAGTTGCCAAACCCTTCGAGATCATAAGATGGCAGCATCCGGCTGTCGGTCAGCGACAGATAACCGGTGTAAATGATAAATCCGTAAACGAATAAAAGGATCAGAAACAGGCTTGGGCTCAGCACCAGACGGGGCAGAACTTCCCGCAGGGTTGCTTGTGCCTTGCCGGGCAAGGATGGTTGCATGGGTCATGCTCCGCACGTTATCCGACGGCC
Source organism: Thalassospira sp. GB04J01 (assembly GCF_000751115.1). Classification (NCBI taxonomy): domain Bacteria; kingdom Pseudomonadati; phylum Pseudomonadota; class Alphaproteobacteria; order Rhodospirillales; family Thalassospiraceae; genus Thalassospira; species Thalassospira sp. GB04J01. Next base: position 42,570 of record NZ_CCDX020000010.1, read on the forward strand.
GATGTTCGCACCGGCCGCCGGTTTATCGTTTTGGTTTATTGGGCGGATGCCACCGCATTGACGAGTTCTTCAGCAGCCGTCGCGCTGTCGTACTCGCCATTGAAATGGGCGGTGATCACGTCATACATGGCATTTTTGACCCCGGCCGGGACCGAGTGGCCATGCGCCATGGAGCCAAACAGCGTGCCTTTTTTATTGGCCGCAGCCAGTTCGGCCATGCCTTTTTTACCGCACGCATCAAAGGCGTCGTTTGAAACATCCGTACGGGCCGGGACCGATCCCTTGACCACGTTAAAAGCCGACTGGAAGCTTGGCGACATGACCGCAGATGCCAGTTTCATCTGTGCGTCCTGACGGTCCTCACCAACCTTGAACATGACGAACTGGTCAGAGTTGAACGTTACCGCATCCTGCGTTCCGGGGAAGCGGAAGCACATAAAATCGGTATCCGGGACTTTACCCGCATTGAGGAATTCACCCTTGGCCCAGTCGCCCATGAACTGCACACCGGCTTCCTTGTTGATCACCATCGCGGTTGCCAAGTTCCAGTCGCGGCCCGAGAAGTTGTCATCAACATAGGTGCGCAATTTCGCCATGCGATCAAACACGGTTTTCATCGTATCTGATCCCAATGCATCCGGATCGGTATCGATCATCGATGCCTGATAGAATTCAGGACCACCTGTTGCCATCACAACCGCATCAAAGATGGTGGCATCCTGCCACGCCTGCCCGCCATGGGCGACGGCGGTGTAACCAGCGTCCTTGATCTTATCAAGGGCGGCGATCAGCTCATCCCAGTTGGTTGGTTGCTTCAGATCAAGTTCTTCAAAAATTGCCTTGTTGGCCCAGACCCAGTTGGTGGAATGGACATTGACCGGGGCGGCAATCCAGTGACCGTCATGCTTTGAAAAGTCTTTCAGAGCATCGGGAACAACCTCTTCCCAGCCTTCCTTTTCCGCCAGCGCATCAAGGTTGGCCAAAACATCTTCGCCCGCCCAGTCCTTGATATCAAAGCCCAGCATCTGAACAGCGGTTGGGGCGTTGCCCGATGTCACGCGTGCGCGCAGAACGGTCATTGCCTGTTCACCGCCACCACCCGCGACCGGCATGTCGTTCCATGAAACGCCCTGATCTTCGAGATCCTTTTTCAGAACCTGAAGCGCCTTGGCCTCACCACCGGCTGTCCACCAGTGCAGGACTTCTACACTTTCCTGTGCCGATGCAATGCTGGTCGAAAGTCCGAGTGCCGCGATCATTCCGATCCCGGCACGTGTCATTTTGCCAAGAAACATGCTGTTTCCTCCCTGTTGGTTTTATGATTTGGCGGTTAATTACTGCAACGTTACAGTTGACTGTCAAGCTGGACCTGTAACGTTGCAGTACAACAAAGCCTTAACCAGAGAAAACCTGCGGTTGATCATCCCTGTCATTTCGCACCGCAAAATGCCAATTCCCGTGATCAGATTGACGTATTGCAAAAGACTCCGGTCAGCCTTAACCAATTTGCAACGGCTTTTAGTGGAAAACGGGCGTAAGGTTCGTCATATAAAAGTTGAACCAATAACTATTAGGGTCTGAACCCAATTGAATGTTTAAAATGGCATCAGAACAAACAAGACATGCAAGGAAATCTCCGCCGCGCGGGGTATTGCCCCGGGCAAGGGGATTGACGCAGCAGGTCGCAGAGTGTCCTGATGTCCTTCGGATCGGAGGAATTTGCACGGGCTATTACGTCGCATTACCGTAGCAAGGCAGCGAGCCTTGCTACGGTAATGCTCCTGATATCCGCACAAATTCCTCGCGACCATTTCAAGCATTTAATTGGGTTCAGACCCTAAAAAAAGATTTCGAGCACTCAATTGGCACGCAGCAAAACCAAATCAGGATTGATTGCGGCTTTGGACATTGGAACGTCCAAGGTCTGCTGTTTTATTGCCCGACGTGAAAAAGACCTGCCGCCGAAAATCATCGGCATCGGTCACAACATGTCCAAGGGGCTGCAAAGCGGCGCAATTTCCAATCTTGATGCCGCACAGGAAGTTGTCTTGGCGGCGGTCAACGCCGCCGAAAAAATGGCAGGGCACACGATCGAATCCGTGATCGTAAACTTGTCGGGGGGCCAGCCCGAATCGGAAACACATACGGTTGAATTACCCCTTGGGTCCCGACCGATTGGCAATCTTGAGATCAGAAAACTCAATGATCAGAAAGAAGCCCTGTTGCGTCAGGCCGGTGACGAACTGATCCACGCAGTTCCACTTGGCTTCCGGGTCGATGGCACCAACAGCATGAATGATCCGCGCGGAATGTATGGATCGACCCTTGGTCTTGATCTTCATTTTGTGCGCACCCAGACAGCCCCGCTTCGCAATCTTGATACGCTTTTGCGCCGCTGTCATCTGGCGATCAGGGAAACCGTTGTCACCCCGTTGGCATCGGGTCTTTCGGCCTTAACACCCGATCAGCGTGACCTTGGTGCCACCGTGATTGATATGGGGGCCGGAACAACCAGTGTTGCGGTTTTCCACGGTGGACAGGTGATTTATACCGCCTCGGTTCCCGTCGGTGGGGCGCATGTGACGCGCGATATCGCCTATGGGCTGAACACGTCGCTTAACCATGCGGAACGGATGAAAACCCTGCATGGCAGTGCGCTGACGTCCCCGTCCGATGATCAGGAAATCCTTGCGGTTCCGGTCATTGGCGATGAAGACGAAAACAATTTCAATCATGTGCCGCGGTCGATGTTGATCAACATCATCAAACCGCGCCTTGAAGAAACGTTTGAACTGATCCGTGACCAGCTTGAAGAACACGGTCTGTCACAGATCGGCGGACGCAGCATTGTTTTAACCGGCGGTGCCAGTCAGCTCAATGCCATTTCCGATCTGGCCAACCAGATGTTTGAACGTCCGGCGAGCATTGCACATCCGCATGGTGTGACCGGCCTTGCCGAAGCAACCGCAGGTCCGGCGTTTTCGGCCTGTGCCGGTTTGTTGCTGCGCGCCGTCGAACAACAAAACGACCCTTTAAGCGAAGCCATGGCCAATATCCGCCAATCGGGCGGTCGCTGGGGCCGTCTTGGCGCGTGGTTTAAAGAAAATTTCTAGTTTCCCAACATCAAAAACCAAGCAATCCGCAGGTTTGCTGAGCAAATCGGAATGAATGCAGATTTTTTTTGCATTTTTTCGAAAACTTTTGCGCGCATTAACACGCCAATAACTCTTTGCCAGCTAAAACCATCTTGGAGGTCTTTGTGTCAGGACGTGTTCTGACATACGTGGCAAAGGGAAGGTCGCGTAGATCTTTAAGCTCTAAAGCGCGGAGAGGAAGAGCAAACAATGAGTACAATCAGTTTTTCCGTACCTGAAACGGAAGAAAACCTAAAACCGAAGATCACCGTTATCGGTGTCGGCGGTGCTGGCGGAAACGCCGTGAACAACATGATCACATCCGAACTTGAAGGGTGTGACTTTGTGGTTGCCAATACCGATTCTCAGGCCCTGAGCCAAAGCAAAGCCACGCGCAAAATGCAGCTTGGCCGCAAAATCACCCAAGGCCTGGGTGCAGGCGCACGTCCCGATGCCGGGGGTGCCGCAGCAGAAGAATCCATTGAAGAAATTCAGGCACAGCTTGAAGGCTGCCACATGGTATTCATCACCGCCGGTATGGGCGGTGGTACGGGTACCGGTGCAGCGCCGGTCATCGCACGTGCTGCCAAAGAGGCAGGCATTCTGACCGTCGGCGTTGTGACCAAGCCATTCCATTTTGAAGGCACGCGCCGTATGCGCACTGCCGAACAGGGGATCGAGCAGCTTCAGCAGTATGTTGATACCCTGATTATCATTCCGAACCAGAACCTGTTCCGGGTTGCGAATGAAAAAACCACGTTCGCAGATGCCTTCCAGATGGCAGATGATGTTCTGCGCAATGGCGTGCGTTCGATTACCGACCTTATGATGGTTCCCGGTCTTGTGAACCTTGACTTTGCCGATATCCGCACTGTGATGAGCGAGATGGGCAAAGCCATGATGGGCACCGGCGAAGCATCTGGCGAAAAACGTGCCCTTGAGGCCGCCGAAGCTGCCATCGCAAATCCGCTTCTGGAAGATGCATCGATGAAGGGCGCACGTGCTGTCCTGATCAACATCACCGGCGGCATGGACATGGCGCTTTACGAAGTCGACGAAGCTGCGAATCGTATTCGCGAAGAAGTCGCCTCCGAAGCCAACATCATCTTTGGGTCGACCTTTGATCCGACCATCGAAGGCGCATTGCGTGTTTCTGTGGTCGCAACCGGTATTGATGCCGAAGACGTCCGCCGTCCGCAGCCAACCACTGTTTCCGTCGCACAGCCCAAGGCGGCTGAACCGGCAGAAAAAGTCGCAGCTGCCCCGTCATTTGGTCAGCATGGTGCCGGCAATGCCGCCGCCAGCGCACCAGCAGCCGGTATGGCACAGGATGACTATGCAGGCGGTGCTTCGATTGATCAGATTCCAGCAGATCGCTTTGCTGCCACCGGCAGCGCGCATCAGCCAGAACTGAACCATCAGACTGAAGCACAGCAAACCGGTTCGATTGAAATGGGCCAGACGGTCCTGAAACCGAAACCGGTCCTGCGTGCAACCGAAAAACCAAACAGCAACGGCGACATGGCATTCATTCCGCCGCGCGCTGTTTCACCAAGCGAAGCCGCACCGGTCAGCAAACACAGCCCGGACGTCTTTGAGGCCGCAGATGCCCAGAACGCAACATCGCCGCGTTCGGTCCTAAGCAGCCTGTTTGGTAAAAACAAAACCGCCAGGGAACAGCAGGGACAGCCGCAACAGCATGCTGCCCCTAAGGTCGCGCAACCGCAGGCACCTGCGCCGCGTCAGACCGAAATGCCCCTGCACGATGATGGATCGCAGGTCATGAACAAGGAGCCCTCTTCCCGGGGCAAGGCGCCTGGTGCGTCTGATGACCTTCTTGAGATCCCGGCCTTCCTACGTCGTCAGGCCAACTAACGACGTTTCTCCGCGCGAAAAAGGGAAGGCAAAATGCCTTCCCTTTTTTTATGAGTGACCTTCATGGCATGACGCGGACCGAAACGTCCTGTGACGAACTTGTGACGAAAAAGCCGCGAACTGGATGCCCTGCATTTGCGAAAACACATACATTCCAGTCCATCACATCGATGCAAATACATTTATTTTCAAATACTTAAATCGGTTACAAAGCGTAACAAAGAGTGATTTGTTTGATTGTCATTCCATCGGTAATGTCTGAAGCTAACGAAGCAACGGTTACGACCATTCATAACGCTTCATACAATTTTTGCTCGAAACTGACGGACCTGATTTGGGGGTTACCTTGAACAAGATTACTGACCTAAGCGCCGCATTCGCGCAAACAGGCGTATCGGATAACGATATCGTTTGTCAGCGTACGCTCAAAGCGTCCATCGGCTGTGCCGGTGTCGGGCTGCATTCTGGTCAGAAAATCCGCATTACCCTCCATCCGGCAGAAATTGATCACGGCATCGTCTTCCGTCGCACGGATCTGGCGGATCAGCCACTGTATCCGGCGCGCTATGATGGTGTGATTGATACCCGTCTTTGCACCTGTCTTGGCGATGCCTCAAAGGGCATCAAAATTGGCACCATCGAACATTTGATGGCCGCCCTTGCCGGTGCGCGCATTGATAATGTCCTGATTGACATTGATGCCGACGAAGTGCCGGTCATGGATGGCAGTTCAGCCCCGTTCAACTTCCTGATTGACTGTGTCGGGATCGAAGAACAGGACGCACCGCGTCAGGTGATCGAAGTTTTGAAATCCGTCGAAGTTGATTACAACGGCTGCACGGCACGCATTGAGCCGGGCAACGGTTTTGAAGTTGATTTCGAAATTGATTTCGCCAGTAAGGCGATTGCCAATCAGCGTATGTCCGTCAAATTTGATGACGGCGTTTTCGTAGCCAACATTTCACGTGCCCGTACTTTTGGTTTCCTTCATGAAGTTGAGGCCATGCGCTCCGCCGGTCTGGCGCGCGGTGGGTCGCTTGATAACGCGGTTGTACTGTCGGGCGACGAAGTGATGAACGAAGAAGGTCTGCGCTACGAAGACGAATTCGTGCGCCACAAAATCCTTGATGCGCTGGGTGATCTTTATACCGCCGGGATGCAGCTTCAGGGCAAAGTGACTGCCTATAAATCAGGCCATCACGTCAACAACCTGCTGCTGAAAGCGCTGCTTTCTGATGAAAGCGCCTATCAGGTTGTGCCAATGCGCAAATCAGCCCTGTATGCCGTTAACGACGCACCGGTTCTGGCGACGGCCTAAGCATTACGGCAGGCAAATGTGTTGCGATCATGTGATTAAGGCGACCGTCGTGGTCGCCTTTTTTCGTCTCTGAACGGTGAATTTTGCAATGTCTTCTTGCCCGATAAAACCTGATGGCCGATAAAAGTGCCAAATGGGCATACAACTACTTGCCCAATCCCGCCCTCCCCATGATATAGTCCGGCGGATTTTTTAAAACGTGCCTCACGAAGTTCAAGGATAGGTCACAGTGCTGAGTACCGTTCGCGCCAAAAACATCATTGCAATTTGTGGCATGGCCATTCTGCTTGCTGCCTGCTCAAGCAATGAGGCACCGGAATATGTCGAACGTCCGGTTTCCGAGCTGTATAACAGCGCGCAAGATCTGCTTGATGCCAAGGAATACCAAAAGGCGGCCGAGGCGTTTGATGAAGTCGAACGCCAGCACCCCTATTCGGTCTGGGCGACCAAGGCGACCCTGATGTCGGCATATGCCTATTATCAGGATAACAAATACGATGATGCGATCAGCGCGATTGACCGCTTTATCTCGCTCCATCCGGCCAACCCGGATGTGCCGTATGCCTATTACCTCAAGGCACTTTCCTACTACGAACAGATTTCCGACGTCGGCCGTGATCAGCAAATGACACAGGACGCGATGCAGGCACTTGATGACATCATCCGCCGCTTCCCCGACAGCAAATATGCCCGCGACGCCAAACTGAAAAAAGACCTGACGGTTGACCACCTTGCCGGCAAGGAAATGAGTGTTGGCCGGTATTATCAGGATCGTCAGGAATTTCTGGCGGCGATCAACCGGTTTAAATCGGTTCTTGATAAGTACCAGACCACGACGCACGTTCCCGAAGCACTGGCGCGCCTGACCGAATGCTATCTCGCCCTTGGGCTTGAGGGTGAGGCAAAACGCACCGCATCGGTTCTTGGCCATAACTTCCCGGGTAGCGAATATTACAGCGATTCTTATGCGCTTCTGGTCGATGACGATACGATCAAGGCCGCACAGGATGATAAAAGCTGGTGGGATTCTGCAACCCAGTCGGTTAGTGACCTGTTCTGATTGTCCGCAGCCGACATAAAAGCCCTTCAAGACTCCGGCGTTAATCGTGTCATATCACAGATGAAATCGAACCAGAACACAACAAGAACAAACTGTTCTTGCATGCTGTTTTAAAACATTTTTCGCAGAAGACTGCGGATTGGGTGTTTTTGCCCGAATACCGGCATGCGCAAGACTTGCAAGCGTCTTCAGTATTGGGCACTGTGCAAGTTACAGCGACGTTTTGCCCGATCATCCGTGCCAGACTTGTCTGCTGCCCCGTTAACAACATCAGTACCCAGCGATGCTTCGACGCCTCAGCATTCGGAACGTAGTCCTTATCGACAAACTGGATCTTGATTTTCACGATGGGCTTAGCGTCCTGACCGGGGAAACAGGTGCGGGTAAATCGATCCTGCTTGACTCATTGGGTCTGGCCCTTGGCGCACGTGCCGACAGTGGGCTTGTCCGCCATGGCTGTGACAAATGCAGTGTTTCCGCAACCTTTGTCCTGCCGCAAGGTCATCCTGTTTATGGGCTGCTGTCTGGGCAGGACATTGATCTTGAAGGCGAAGAACTTGTTGTCCGGCGTGTTGTCACGGCCGATGGACGATCGCGCGCCTATGTCAACGATCAGGCGGTTTCGGTTGGCCTTCTGCGTGATGTTGGCGATTACTGTGTCGAAATTCAGGGCCAGTTTGATCAACACGGATTGCTTGATCCGACCACGCACCGGTCCACCCTTGATGCCCATGGCAACCTTGGCAGCATGGCCCTTGCCGTGCGTGATCATTGGCGGGCCTGGCGCGAAACGCAAAAAGAACTCAATACCGCACGTGCGCGCATTGATAAGGCGCGCGAAGAGGAAGAATGGCTGCGTCATGCGGTCGATGAACTTGAAAAGCTTGGCCCCGAAGAAGGCGAAGAAGAACGCCTTGCCGAAGAACGCCAGTTTTTGATGCACGGCGAAAAGCTGGTGGCGGCGTTAAATGACGCCAGCGGGGAGCTTTCACGTGGCAAAGGGGCGGAAAGCGCGCTTCGCAGCGCACAGCGGTGTCTTGAGCGCGAACTTGAAAAGGCCGATGGCCGGTTTGAACCGATTATCGAGGCCTTGGATCGTGCGGCGATTGAGCTCGAAGAAGCCAACCGGTCGATTTCAGCAACGCTTGCCGATCTGAATGTCGATACCGGTCATCAGGAAAATGTCGAAGAACGGTTGTTTGCGCTGCGTGCGGCTGCGCGCAAATATAATGTGCCGGTCGATGGCTTAAACGCGTTGATGAAAGATTTCCGATCCCAGATCGATCAGCTTGAATTTGGCGAAAAGGAACTGTCGCGCTTAACCGCCGCCGTTGCCCAGTACCGTTCCGCGTTCGTTGAGGCCGCCGAAAAGCTACATGCTGCGCGTAAAGAGGCTGCGGCCAAGCTTGATACGGCCATCAACGCCGAACTGCCACCGCTTCGCATGGAAAAGGCAAGCTTTGTCACCGACATTGCCAAAACCGACGAAGGCGAATGGGGCAGCGAGGGTATTGACCGTATCCAGTTTACCGTTTCCACCAACCCCGGCAGCCCGCCCGGCGCGCTGAATAAAATCGCATCGGGCGGGGAACTTTCGCGGTTTCTGCTGGCGTTGAAAGTGGTGCTGGCCCGTGTGTCGGCTGTGCCCAGCCTTGTCTTTGATGAAGTTGACAGTGGTGTTGGTGGGGCCACAGCGGCCGCCATTGGCGAACGGTTGCATTTGCTGGCCAAGGAACGTCAGATCCTTGTCATCACCCACAGCCCGCAGGTTGCTGCGCGCGGTCGCACGCATTTTTATATTGCCAAGCGCGAAACAGAGGGCACCATGGTCACCCGTGTGGATGCCTTGGTCGATGGTGCCCGGCGCGAAGAAATTGCCCGCATGCTGGCCGGTCATTCCGTCACCGCAGAAGCCCGTGCTGCTGCCGACAGCCTGTTAGAACAACCTCGTTAAGCCAGCACCCCAAACACACAAGGGGACAACTGGCGAACACTGCATACGGAACAAAAAAAATATGAACGCCGAACACGCGTCAGACACGCCTAATCTGCCCGACCTTCCTGAGTTGCCCGAAACCAGCACCGAGGCACGCAAACAGCATGCGGAAATTTCCGAGCGCATTCGCAGTTTCAACGAAGCCTATTACATCAATGATGAACCGCTGGTTCCCGATGCAGAATATGACGCGCTGTTTAACCGCCTGATCGAACTTGAAACCCATTACCCAACATTGAAGAAAAACAGTCCGACACAGGAAGTTGGTGCGGCCCCGGCCGATGGCTTTGCCAAGGTCAAACATTCCCGCCCGATGCTGTCGCTGGGCAATGCATTTTCGCGCGAAGACATTGTTGATTTTCTGGCCCGTATTCGCCGGTTCCTCAGCCTGACTGCCCACAGCCCGATTGAAGTGGTTGGCGAACCCAAGATCGATGGCCTGTCCTTATCGCTGCGTTATGAAAACCGCCAACTGGTGACGGCGGCCACCCGTGGCGATGGTTCGGAGGGCGAAGACGTCACCGCCAATGTTGCTCATATCGGCGACATTCCCCAAACCCTTCCCGATGACGCGCCTGATGTGGTCGAAATTCGCGGCGAAGTTTATATGGCGCGCTCGGCCTTTCAGAAGCTTAATGAGGTGCAGGCCGCGGCCAACGCCAAGACATTTGCCAACCCGCGCAATGCGGCCGCGGGATCGCTCCGCCAGCTTGACCCGACCATCAGTGCCAAACGCCCGCTTCGGTTTTTTGCCTATAGCTTTGGCGAGCTGTCGGAAAGCCTGGCGCAGACCCAGTGGGAATTCCTGCACAAGGTTGAGGGTTGGGGATTTGTCACCAATCCGCTGACGCGTCTTTTGAACGATGCTGACGAGATCATGGCGTTTTACGAGGATCTGGGCAAACAGCGGCCCGATCTTGACTACGACATTGATGGCATTGTCTATAAGGTCAATGACTTTGAGCTTCAGCTGCGCCTTGGTTTTGTCAGCCGGTCACCGCGTTGGGCAATTGCCCATAAATTCCCGGCCGAACAGGCCCGGACCCGCATCAATGCCATCGAAGTACAGGTCGGGCGCACCGGTGCACTGACCCCGGTTGCCCGTCTTGAACCGGTGACGGTGGGCGGTGTTGTGGTGTCAAACGCCACCTTGCACAACCGTGATGAAATCGAACGACTTGGGGTGCGGGTTGGCGATATGGTGATCATTCAGCGCGCTGGGGATGTCATCCCGCAGGTGGTTGAGGTGATCCTTGATGAACGCCCGGAAGACACGGTGGACTACGCCTTCCCCGATCATTGCCCGAAATGTAACAGCCACGCCATGCGCGAAGAAGGCGAAGCGGTGACGCGCTGCACCGGCGGGCTGATTTGCCCGGCACAGGCGGTTGAGCGTCTTAAGCATTTCGTGTCACGCAATGCGTTCGACATTGATGGCATGGGGGCCAAGAATGTCGAGGCGTTCTTTGACAAGGGCTGGGTCCAGTCACCCGCCGATATTTTCCGCCTCGAAGACAACCACGCTGACGAAATTCGAAAACTGGAAGGTTGGGGTGAAAAATCCGCGACCAAGCTGTTTGACGGGATCAACGAACGGCGCACCATCGGCCTTGACCGGTTCATCTATGCGCTTGGCATCCGACAGATTGGTCAGGCCACGGCAAAGCTTCTGGCACGGCATTACACATCAATCGGCCAATGGCGCGCGGCAATTGTCGATGCCAATCAGGCCGACAGCGAAGCGCTGCGCGAACTGATCAATATTGATCAGATTGGTCCGGGGGTTGCCAAGGACCTGATTGAGTTCATGGCAGAAAGTCACAACAAGGATGTGCTTGATGACCTTGAAAGTGTTTTAACCATTCAGGACGTCGAGGCCCCGCAGGTTTCCGACAGCCCGGTCAATGGCAAAACGGTTGTCTTTACCGGCAAGCTTGAGCTGTTTTCGCGCAACGAGGCCAAGGTCAAAGCCGAAAGCCTTGGGGCCAAAGTCGCCGGATCGGTTTCAGCAAAAACCGACTATCTGGTTGCAGGACCGGGTGCGGGTTCCAAATTAAAGAAAGCAGAAGAATTAGGTGTTACAGTTCTTGATGAACAGGGCTGGCTTGATCTGATTGCCAACACATAAAACCGTGCCATAGCGGAAAGGGTAGATAGCCGATGGAAGACTTGGGGAGTTTTTTTCGCCGTTATGTCGACGCGCATCTGAAGCTTGAACAAACCGCACTTGATGAATTTTATCATTACCCCAGCCTGATCAATGATCTTTCCGGGGTGCATGCGATTTCATCGGTTGAGGACCTGCACACCTATCATCAGTCTTTCTTTGAAGAATTGAAAACCGCCGATTTGGCCAAGGCAAAATCGATTTTGGTCGAGCAGCACTCAGCCCTTCCCGGCGGGGCACGTGCGATTGTCTCTTTCCGCTTTGGCAATTCGGAAAACAATCTGATCTTTGATTGCGACTATGCCTTTGCCCTGCTTAAGCAGGAAGATCAATGGCAGATCGTTTTCGCCCAGCTTGACGAAATTCGTTACAGCGATCTGTATTGAGGCACGTGGTGGAGCAACGCCCCCACATATACCCCCATCTGGCTTTCCTGCCTGCGGTATTGGTGTTGGCACTTGGCTGCACCCTGCCTAACGGCCCTGCCCATGCAGACCCCGATTTTGACACCCTTTCGGGAACCTCCCGTGCGGTTGATCCCGACACGCTGGAGTTTGGCTTTCGCCGCATTGATCTGTGGGGGGCTGACGCGCTTGAACGGTTTCAGAAATGTTTGGTGAACGGGCAAAGTACGGCCTGCGGTGCCGAAGCATGGCAAGTTACAACCAACCTTTTGGTCGCAACCCCGATCACCTGTGAGGTGCGCGGTAAAAACCGCTATCACCGCAACATGGCAGTTTGTCGCAATGCCAATGGTGTCGATATCGGGCAAAGCCTGATCGCGCGCGGCATGGCCGTCGCCCGCCGGGATGAAATGCCCGAATACGGCGCGACAGAAGACAGTGCCAAGCAATCACGCGCTGGCGCATGGGCAGGTGAATTCATTGATCCGCTGCAATGGCGCCGCGGAGAACGGCTTCCTGAGCATGAAATCGAAATCCGTCGCTGGCAACGCGACGAGTGATAACATCCTCATTGTGACGAACAAGGCTCTGTAGCGTCTGTCCGAAGAATGCAGTGTCCAAGTCTGGACCAGAGTTTTGCCCGGTTGACTATTTGTTTGCTGAAAAGAACGGCCGGGCCAGCAATCGTCCAACACCTGCCAACGTCACACCATTTTTGATTGATGCGACACCGATGATGACGATGGCAAAGCCGGCAACCTGCGGCAAGGTCAAAACTTCCCCCAACAGCAGCCACGCGGCAAAGAATGTCATCGCGGGTCCCGACAGCGAAATCAAGGCTGCCTGTGTCGCCCCAATGCGACGAATGCCTTCATAGAGCAGGAAGAACGGGATTACCGTGCAAAAGATCGATATCGCCGCCGTCCATAAAACACCATCAACATTCAGGTTCAGCGGGTTTTGCACGATCAGTTCATAAAGAATCATCGACAGACCGGCCATGGTGTTGACCAAGGCGGCAAAATGCATTGAGCCGATCACCTGAATCATGCGTTGCCCAAAATAAAGATAGCCCGCATAGGTCAATGCCGAGGCAAACGCCCAAAACGCGCCAACCCACAATGTACCCGACACCGCCCCGAACCCATCCGGGGCTAAAACCAGCACCAAGCCAAGATAGGTCACAGCAAAGCAGAATATCTGGCGCAACGGCGGCAACCGCCATTTGTGCAGACATTCAAGGATCAGGACAATTGCCGGGAAGGTAAACAGAACAATCCGCGATACGGTCACTTCAATGAGTGAGACAGCGGTAAAATCAAACAGCGCGGCGGCAAAGAACAAGCCGCCATATAATGCCCCCCACGCCAGATCGACCGGTTTCATTAGCCGTTCGCCCGGGCGGTTCTTGCCAAAGAAATACACCCCGACCCAAAAGAACGGCATCGCGATCATGAACCGTAACAACAACAGCCCATCGACCGTCATCCCCGTCGCATAAACAAATTTTGCCAGAAGGCCCTTCATGGCAAAGGCGGCAGTGGACAGCAGCACAAGCGTCAAGGCCGAACCGACTGGTTTTACAACGGGTTGTGATTGGGGTGTTGAGGTCATTGTGGTCTCCGGTTCTCTCTCAAGCGTCACTATCCTTGGCATTTGGTCATTATTCAATTCGAATTAATTGCTATCAGATATCAGTTTTGGCTATATCTAAGGCAGATTGGATTTAATCGTCGCACGCATCGCAATCCAAGGATCACCGGCATGGATATCAAACAGCTTCGAAGTTTTGTTCATATTGCCGAACTGGGCAGTCTTTCGCGGGCGGCAGAACGGCTTAACCTGTCGCAGCCTGCCTTAAGCCGTCAGCTTAACCTGCTTGAAGAGGCACTTGATACCAAGCTTCTTGAACGCACGGGTCGTGGGGTCAAATTGACCGAAGCCGGGCAGATGCTGGCGGAACGCGCCCGCGTCATCCTTGGTGATCTCGCACGGCTTGAAGCCGACCTTTCAGCCCGGCGCAGCCAGGTCACCGGGCATGTTCATGTTGGTGTACCGCCCAGTGCGGGCATTGTGATTACCGGTGCGCTGGTCGAAGCATTGCGTGATCGGTTTCCCGATCTGAACATTTCAATTGCCGAAGACCTGACCGGGGATGTTCAGGAAGGTTTGCTGTCGGGGCGTCTTGATATCGGCATTCTGCATGACGGCATGATATCGCGCAGCCTGCATGCGGAACCATTGTGGCGCGAAGACCTGTATCTTATTTCCCATCCATCACGGGTCGGCGAACAGGAAACCGACATCGCGTTTGAAGATGTTTTATCCTTACCGCTCATCATGCCAACCAACAAACATGGCCTGCGGGCCAAGATGCAGGAGGCTGCCTTTCGTGCCGGTCGGCCCTTAACCCCGGTGGTCGAGGCAGATGCCCTGCGCGTGCTGGTCGATCTGGTGCATCGCGATCTTGGCCATACCGTTTTGCCGCGAAGTTCACTTGTGATGGAACTTTCGACCGGACGCCTGCGGGCAAGGCGCATTGTCAGCCCGGAACTGTCGCGCAAGGTGATGTTGTCATGGTTGCATGACCGTCCGCTTAGTACGGGTGGTAAGGCCGTTATCGATACCCTGCGCGAACTTGCCGGGACCATGCCAATGGCCGCCGAACTTTAAGCCGCAAATATAAAAAACCCGGCAGGTGTTCCTGCCGGGGTTCTCGATGGGTCGCCCAAAAGTTTGAACGTTCGATCAGACAGGTGCTTCTGAGTCAGATGATTTCTGCCACAGGTTCAACCCGCCATCGGTCGCGTATTTGTCGATCTCGATCAGTTCTTCTGCACTGAATTCAAGATTATCAAGCGCATCAAGGCTGTTATCAAGCTGCTGCACATGACGTGCACCAATCAGGGCCGATGTGATTTCAGGACGACGCAGCACCCATGCAATCGCCATCTGAGCCAGTGTCTGACCGCGACGTTTGGCAATCTCGTTCAACGCGCGTACGCGGTTGAGGTTTTCTTCCGTCAGCATTCCGGTCTGGAACGATCCTTCAAGGGCGGCACGGGAATCTTCGGGCACACCATTGAGATACTTGTTGGTCAGCAGTCCCTGTGCTAACGGCGAAAAGGCAATACAGCCCATGCCAAGGTCAGACAGCGTATCAAGCAGACCGTCTTCCTCGACCCAGCGGTTCAGCATCGAATAGGATGGCTGATGAATGACGCAAGGAGTGCCAAGATCCTTAAGGATCGCATGCGCCTCGCGCGTCATTTGCGGTGAGTAGGACGAAATCCCGACATAAAGTGCCTTGCCAGAACGCACGATCTGATCAAGTGCGCCCATGGTTTCGGCCAACGGGGTATCGGGATCAACACGGTGCGAATAGAAGATATCAACATACTCAAGGCCCATGCGTTTCAGGCTTTGATCAAGGCTGGAAATCAGGTATTTGCGCGAACCCCATTCGCCAAACGGCCCCGGCCACATGCGATAGCCCGCCTTGGTCGAAATCACCAACTCGTCACGGTGTTTTTTCAAATCCTGCGAAAGTGCTTTGCCAAAGTTTTCTTCGGCCGATCCCGGGGGCGGACCATAGTTGTTGGCCAGATCAAAATGAAACACCCCACGATCAAAGGCGCGGCGCATCATGGCGCGCTGGGTTTCATAGACATCGACGCCGCCAAAATTCTGCCAGAGGCCAAGGGTGATCTTCGGCAGGATCAAACCACTTTTGCCGCAACGCTTATAGGTTTCGGCGTCATAGCGGTTGGGATTTGCCAGCCACTGTTCTTCGACTTCAGCCATGTCTTCCTCCAGTTATCAACAAGCGGTTAACCGCCTTTATTTGAATCGATCCAATGGACCATTCTTAACACGATCAGAACGTGATTGTCAGTTCCCAGCAGACGAAAAGCCGCCCCAAAGATCGGAGCGGCTTCTGTTTTTCACATCGCGGTAAAACGTTGCGCAATCATGCACGTTTTTTCTTGATCGGTGCGGTTGCCTTTTGCAGCCATTCAAGATGATCTTCGTCAAGATCATCGGCATAAAGGGCATAGACCTGCGCATGGTAATCATTAAGCCACTGCAGTTCATCGGCATTCATCAATTCCGGATCGATCAATTTTCGCTCAATCGGCGAGAAGGTCAGCGTTTCAAAGCCAAGCATCTTACGATCTGCGCCAACCGGACCATCGATCTCGGTCACCGCAATCAGATTTTCGATGCGAATGCCGTATTCGCCTTCTTTATAGAAACCCGGCTCGTTCGACAGGATCATCCCCGGTTTCAGGGCAATCTTGTTGGCCGCCTTGGAAATACGTTGCGGGCCTTCGTGCACACCAAGGTAACTGCCAACGCCGTGCCCGGTGCCATGATCAAAATCAAGACCGACTTCCCATAACGGCATGCGCGCCAGTGTATCAAGCTGCTGACCGGTGGTACCAACCGGAAAGATCGCGCGGGCCAGTGCGATGTGGCCTTTGAGAACCCGGGTAAAGCGATCCCGGTGTTCCTGACTGGGGTCGCCAATCACCGTGGTCCGGGTAATGTCGGTGGTGCCATCAACATACTGACCGCCGGAATCAATCAGGAAAATTTCCCCCGGTGTCAGGTTGCGATTGCTTTCGGGCGTATTGCGGTAATGGCACAATGCGCCGTTTGGGCCGCTGCCCGGAATGGTTTCAAAACTGGAATCACGAAACAGCGGGTCCTCGGCACGCAGCGACAAAAGTTTATCGGCGGCAACGCGTTCATCAATGCTGCCGTCGGCGGCTGCTTCGTCAAGCCACTTGAAGTAGCGGATAATTTTTTCGCCGTCCCGTTTGTGGGCTTTGCGTGATCCTTCAAGTTCGACATCATTCTTGCATGCCTTGGGAAGGGCAATCGGATCACGACCAACCCGAACGGTCGCCCCCGCAGTACTTAGTTGCATGCGCAGCCAATCTGATGCGGTTGCCTCATCCAGTCGTACGGACTGATTGCCCATTGCTTTCAGCGCGGCAGACAACTCACCGGGGGCACGCAAGGTTGCTTCGCCCTTCAGCCAGTTAACCGTTTCAGGTGCGACTTTGCGGTCATCGATGAACAGTTCCACCGAGGCATCACCGTTGATGATGGCATAGCCAAGTGCCAGTGGTGTTTGCGGCACATCGGCACCACGAATATTCAAAAGCCATGCAATGCTGTCTGGTGCCGACAAAATGGCACTGTCACAGGAAATACGCGAAAGTGCATCGGCAATTTGAACACGTTTATCGGCTGTGGACTTTCCGGCATATTCAATCGGATGCGGGCGCACCGGGCCAAGCGGCATGGCCGGTTGCGCGTGCCAAAGTGCATCAACCGGGTTGGTATCAATTGCCACCAGTTCCGCACCGACACCCTCACAGGCAGAGCGTAAATGTGCCGCCTGCTGGACCGTATGCAGCCACGGGTCATAGGCCATTTTCTGGCCGGTTTTCAGATTATCATGCAACCAGCCAACAACAGGTTCATCGACCAGATGGCGGTATTCAAACAGATCACGGTTAACCTGTTGACGCACCTGAATGGTATAGCGACCATCGATAAACACGGCGGCCTTATCGGCAAGGACCACCGCCGCCCCGGCCGAGCCGGTAAAGCCGGTCAGCCACGCCAGACGTTCAGCGCGTGCCGGGACATTTTCGCCCTGATGTTCATCCGCGCGCGGGACAATAAAACCGTCAACGCCCTTGGCGGCCAAATAGGTGCGCAAGGCCGCAACGCGTTCTGCCGGATCAAAATCGTCCTTTGCTTCCTTAAACAACCCTTTGCGTTCATCGCGCAGGGTGAGTAACGCCGAGGTAAGTTCATTACTTGGCGAGGGCGCAATCAGGTCAATCCAGTCGGTACGCGTATCACCATCGGCTGCTGCAAGCACACCATCAATCAGGTCAATGATAGCGCTAACATCCTTACGGACCTTGTCGCGTTCAAGCAGAGTTGCAAGTTGGGCATCGCCGGAAATCGTCATGAACATCCTCTTTCGGTACGTGGGGCAGACACCCTATGTAAGGGTTGTTACCGACCCCGCGCAAGCATCAAAGATTTTCCGCATATTTTATATCATTTACCCGCGACCTATACCCTCACATGCGTCAGGGGTATGAATGCCCTGCAAGCTTCGCAATACAAATTAGCTAAAGATTAACTTATTACATGTCCGTGACAAAAAGATGCCCTGTCGGGACGTCAATTTGCAGGAGACCAAGAACGGTGATCCGTTTTCCTATTACTGCCCTGAGTATCGTACAATCTCGTCGTCGACAGACGGCCTATGACGGTCTTGAGCGCCTGGCCCTCGGTCAAAAAACAGCGCTCGGCCTTGATACTGGCCCTGCCCATCTGGCAGACGATGAAAACTACCGGTCGCCAATCGGTAAAATCGACACACAGGACAAGGATTAACCGGATCAATCCCGCCCGGACTGGTCGGATGCCAAAAGACGCAACGCAGGATCAAGGTTCATGGTCCTAGCGGTAATTTTTGTCTCTTCCCTCTGAAACGGCCCTGCTTCTCCACAGCAGGGCCGTTTCTTTTTGACCAAGCACGCCCCGCCGCGCCATAGTGCACAAAACAAAGACCATTTTTGGGGTGGCTATGACCAAGACAATCCTTATCACCGGTGGATCACGCGGCATCGGTCGCGCAACGGCCGTTCTTTTTGCCCGCAAGGGATGGAACGTTGCCATCAGTTTTGTCGGCAATCAGGAAAGTGCCGATCAAACCTGTGCAATGTGTGAACGGGCCGGATTTACCGGCAATGCCTTTGCGCGCAAATGTGATGTGCGCGACGAAAATAGCGTTGCCGATTTTTTCGCCGCCGCCCACGAACGGTTTGGCCCGCTTGACGGGGTGGTCAATAATGCCGGGATTGTTGCGCCAAAAAGCTCGCTTGCCGATATGGATCTCGATCGCATGAAGTCGGTCTTTGACACCAATATTCTTGGTGCCTATCTGGTGGCCCGCGAGGCGGCACGGATGCTCAAACATGGTGGGGCGATTGTCAATGTGTCCTCCATCGCGGCAAAACTCGGATCACCGGGTGAATATGTCGATTATGCCGGATCAAAGGGGGCGATTGACACCCTGACCATCGGCCTGTCCAAGGAACTTGGCCCCAAAGGCATTCGGGTCAATGCCGTCCGGCCGGGCATTATCAATACCGAAATTCACGCAAGTGTTGGCCGCCCCGAACGGGTTACCGAACTTGGCCCCGCCTGTTCGCTTGGCCGTCCGGGCGAGGCAGAAGAAATCGCCAACAGCATCTATTGGCTGATATCGGATGATGCGTCCTATGTCACAGGCAGTATTCTTGATGTTTCCGGCGGGCGATAATGTGCCGAATTTCGGATTTGCTCGACATAAACCATTTGGGGTGAGCCCCGGCTTATTGCCTGATTATCGCGAATTCTTTGACGTTGCGGTAATCACACCCCACATAGGGTAAACCATTGAGGCGCATGGGCCTTGCCCATCCAGCGCACCACAAGAAATCAGCAACAATCAAGAACGGAGCCGACATGAGCCTTTCAACTCCCGCCCGAAACAACCTTATTGCGCGTGAGCTGAAACGCATTGACGGCCACACCCCACGCGGCAAAATCAAGACAGGCAAACATTTGAAAATGGCGGCCAACCCTTTTCGTTTTTTGCGTGGTGCTGCACAGCTTTTTTATGCCGACTTGAAATCGGGTGCTTTGACGTTGCCTGACTCTTTTAATGACCGTTGCGGCATCACCACCGTTATGGGCGATTGTCATGTTGCCAATTTTGGCCTTCTGACCGAAGAAGGATCACATGGCGACACTATCATTTTCTGTCCGAATGATTTTGATGATGCCTGTATCGGGTTGGCCGGTTGGGATTTAACCCGGTTTTGCAGCAGCCTGTTTCTGGCGGCTGATTATGCCGACGGGATCATTCATGACGATTATGACAGTGATGAAATCACAAAGACCGACGGCCTGAAAGCAACCAACCAGAAGGATGCACGCGCCGCCGCCAAGGCGTTCCTTAAATCCTATCGCAAGGCGTTAAAAACCATCATCTCCGACCCGGACGCGCGCCGCATGGCTGTCGATACATTTGAGGATGACGATATTCTGGCCGATGCCCGGAAAAAGGCGCTAAAGCGTGCCGCAGGCGGCAAGAACTTTGAAACTAAAAGTTCCCTTGGCAAGGCGGTGGAACGCACCGCCGAAGGCCCGCGTTTTCGTGACCGGCCCGAACGGTTCAAGCGCCTTGATGCCGCAACCTATAGCGAGGTGAAAAAGATGTTTCGCCCCTATGTCGATGACAGTGTCCTTGATATTGTCTTGCGGCTCGATGCGGGAACGGGATCGGTCAATATGGATCGCTATTACCTGCTGGTCGGGCCTGACGCGGTTCAGACGGTCGATGATTTTGCGCTTTGTCACATTGTCGAAGTCAAACAACAGCGCGAAGCCGCCCCGATCCATCATTTCCCCGATATCAGCCCGAACAACGCGCTTAATCCCGCACATCTGAGCGTGGATTGTCAGCGGGTCATGCAACGCCGCCCCGATATGGTTCTGGACGAAGCCGTATGGCGCGGTGCCCATTGGCTGATCCGGTCACGCCATCATACCCGTGTCGGCCTTGATCCCGAAGATATCTGTCTGGCGCAAAAGAAACCCGGCAAGCAGCTTAAACAATATGCCAAGGCCTGTGGCACAGCACTCGCACTGGCGCATGCACGCGGCGATTTGCGGTCTACCCGGTTTGAAAGACATATGGCCGATGCCATTGCCAAGGACGCAGACGCCCTTATTGATGCGGCCGAGGATTATGCCGATCAGTCAATGGTCGATTGTCTGACCCTGCAAAAGATGGTTTTTCCGCCTGTTTTAAGTTAACGCGGGAAAGCCACCCAAGCAGCCGCCAAAGGACACGATTACCCGACCAGAAGGGTCGTCCAGTTTTCGACCTTGAACCGCTTAATCAGCGACAGGCCAACTTCGCGGTAGGCCGACAGGACAAACTGTTCCTGATGCGATAGCAGGCCCGACAAGATCACAACACCGTCGTCAGACAGGGTGCTGGTCAAATCACGTGCCATGGCCCGCAACGGCCGGGCAAGAATGTTGGCACAAACAATGTCGTAATGCCCAGCCCCCCGAATGCGGGTATCCTGAAAACCGTTGGAATGAATGGCGGTGACCAGATCAGCAATCTTGTTGATTTTGGCGTTTTCACGCGCCACACGCACAGATGCCGGATCAATATCGGCCATCACAACCGGGCAACGCCATGTTTTGGCACAGGCCATGCCCAGAATGCCCGACCCACAGCCCATATCAAGCGCGTTCAGACGCGGACCTTTTTTCGCCATCCAGTCAATCGCGGCCAGACATCCCTTCGTGGTCTGGTGCTCGCCCGAGCCAAATGCCAGTCCGGCATCGACCTGAAGCCCGGTTTTGGCCACCGGAACGCCTTCGCCCCAATGCGATCCATGGACATAAAAACGTCCAACCGAAATCGGCTTGAAGCTGCGCAGGTTTTCACTGACCCAGTCTTTGGGCTCATAGGTGCCAAAGCTTACCGCAGGCGTATCAATCCCCATGGCGGATGCCATGATCGATACCGCGGTTTCGATTTCGCCCTTATCAAACGGTTGACCTGCGAAACCTTCGATGCGCCACGGGCCGTCTGGATCACCGTCGCGTTCAAAGTGTGACAGCGCATCACAATAATCAAACAGCGCATCGGCAAAGGCCGCGGCATAGGCGCCATTAACTTCGAACTGGAAGTTATAGCTTAGGACGGGTTCGGTCATATTGCTTCTCGCTTGTCAGGGCCGCGCGCAATCGCCGCCCGGTTAATCAGTCTTCCTGAAATTTGATCCGGGGCTTACCCCGGCAGGATAAAGCTGTCGACCACTTTCTTTGTCCCGACACCTTCGAAATGGATTTCAAGCTTGTTGCCTTCAACTGCGCTTACCGTGCCCGGTCCGAATTTACGGTGGCGCACAGCGTCCCCAACCTTGTATTTCGACGATTTCGAATTGCTGCTAAAGCTGACGTCGCCGTCGGGCTTAACGTCAATGACGTTTTTGCGCATCCGGTCCTGCCAGCCGCTTGAGGCAAATTTACGTTCCCCCGCACCCAAGACCTGATTGCGGTTTGAACTTTCATCGGCCCAGCTTGGCATCTTCATCCAGTCATCCGACCCCCAGGCACCGGGCGAATGATTGCCCCCATGCCCGCCAAGGCCGGTATCACTGATCCGGTCAATATGTTCATCGGGCAGCTCATCGACAAACCGCGATGGCAGCGCCGATTGCCACTGGTTATAAATCCGACGGTTGGCGGCATAAAGCACCGTGGCACGTTTGCGCGCGCGGGTGATCCCGACATAGGCCAGACGGCGTTCTTCCTCAAGGCCCTTAACGCCACTTTCATCCATCGCACGTTGATGGGGGAAGACGCCTTCTTCCCAGCCGGGCAGGAAAACATAGTCAAATTCCAGTCCCTTGGCCGCATGCAAGGTCATGATCGTGACTTTTTCGTCCGCATCGTTTTGGACGTTTTCCATGACCAGCGAGACATGTTCAAGGAAGCTGGTCAGGTTTTCAAACTCACCAATGGCCGACACAAGCGCACTTAGGTTTTCCAACCGACCCGGTGCGTCAATTTCCTTGGAGGTGCGCCACATATCGGTATAGCCGCTTTCATCCAGAACGGCCTGAACCACCTCAACATGCGACTTGTCGGCCAGCATGTCGCCCCAGCGTTTAAAATCGCCAAGCAACCCGCCGATGCTTTGACGCATCTTGGGTTTGAGTTCTTCGGTATCAATCAAATCGCGGGCGGCGGCCGGCAGCGGGATCGCCTGATCGCGCGAATATTGATGCAGGGTTTGAAGTGTCGCCTTGCCAACGCCGCGCTTGGGCACATTGACGATGCGTTCAAACGCCAGACTGTCATTGGGCTGTGCGACCATACGGATATAGGCCAGCGCATCGCGGATTTCCTGGCGTTCGTAGAAACGTGGTCCGCCAACAACCCGGTACGGAATGCCAAGGGTGATCAGACGTTCTTCGAACTCGCGGGTTTGGAAACCGGCGCGCACAAGGATCGCCATCTGTGCGGCCCCAATGCCCTTGCGCTGAAGCGCTTCGATGTCTTCCCCGACCAAGCGTGCCTCTGCTTCCCCGTCCCAGACACCTTTGACAAAGACCTTTTCGCCGGTATCAAGTTCAGTCCAAAGCTGTTTACCCAGACGACCATCATTGAATGTAATCAGTTTGGATGCGGCCGCCAGAATATGCGGGGTTGAACGATAGTTTTGCTCCAGCTTGACGACCTTGGCCCCGGGGAAATCAGACTCGAACCGCAGGATGTTGCCCACCTCGGCCCCGCGCCAGCTATAAATCGCCTGATCATCATCCCCGACGCAGCAAATATTGCGATGAACCATCGCCATGGCGCGCAGCCAAAGGTACTGCGCGACGTTGGTATCTTGGTACTCATCAACAAGAATATAGCGGAAGGTGTTTTGATACTGCTTGAGCACGTCGGGGTGCTTTTGAAACAGGGTCAGGCAATGCAGCAAGAGATCACCAAAATCGCAGGCATTCAAAACCTTCAGGCGATCTTGATAAATCTGATACAGGTGCTTGGCCCCGCCATTGGCGAACTCGACACTTTCATTGACGCGCTCAGGTGTCAGGCCCTTGTCCTTCCAGCGCTGAATGATACCCATCAGCTGCTTGGCAGGCCATTTTTTTGGATCGATCTGTTCGGCGTCCATGATCTGCTTGAGCAGACGGACCTGATCGTCGCTATCAAGGATGGTGAAATTTGATTGCAACCCAATCAAATCGGCATGGCGGCGCAACAAACGGGCCGATAACGAGTGGAACGTTCCCAGCCACCATCCTTCAACCGGACGGCCAAGGGCCTGTGCAACACGTTCCTGCATTTCCTTTGCCGCACGGTTGGTAAAGGTCACCGCAAGGATTTGATGGGGATGCAGGCGTTCGCTTTGCGCCTTGGTTTCGAGCAAATGCGCAAGCCGGGTTGTCAAAACACGGGTTTTCCCGGTTCCCGCACCAGCCAGAACCAGCAACGGCCCATCCAGCGTTTCGACAGCGTCGCGCTGCTCGGCATTCAGGTTGTCAAGATATGCCGGGGCCGGAGCGTCTGATAAGCGCATTTCCGGGCTGGCGGCGAATTCATCAATTTCGAAGGGATCATCCATCATGACGGCATATATATCACGCTGTGGTCACAGGGCCAGTCTTGCATCCCAATCGGGCGACTGAATTTTTATATATTGTAACAAATCAGGAACACCGACCAACTCTTTCGCGGCCAAATGACACTTTTTGCGCCCGTTTTGATCGTGTCCCCCGTGACACCCCATTCAGGAACGAGGCATACCCGCAATAAATGTACGCAGAGCCGCAACAACCCGAGTTGCGGCTCTGCCATCCCATAGGTCAATCGGGGGTGCACCCCGCCTTAAGTCATATGGGTCACGCTGTTGAATGGTGGAAATCATATTGTTCAACGTCACCAGTTTATTTGTCCCATGGGTGACAGTCACCGGACGTTCCGTTGTATCGCGCAGCGTAAAACAATCGATGCCGAGATAACTGGTTTCTTCCTGTAGGCCGCCGGAATCGGTCACCACGAATTTTGCAGTCAGAAGCAGGCTCATGAAATTTATATAGGACAGCGGCCCCAGCAATTGCAAAGCCGTCCGGGGTTCAGAGGGGCGCCAGCCGATCTGGTCCAACAGTTTTTGCGTGCGCGGATGAACCGGAAAACAGAGTGGTTGTGTTTCAGCCAGTTTTTCAAGTTCAGCCATGATCGCAATCAGGCGTTTGGGATCATCGACGTTTTCCGGGCGATGTAAGGTCACCAGTCCGTAGTCATAGCGTTCTAAAGCCAATGCTTGACATATCCGGGCGGCTTCGATGGCCGGGCGTTGGCGTTCCAGACTGTCCATCATGATGTTCCCGACACGCACGATGCGGTCCGTCGCAATCCCTTCGCGGATCAGGTTTTGATCTGCATCCGGGGATGGTGTCAGCAACAGGTCCGACAAATGGTCTATTTCAATGCGGTTGGTTTCTTCGGTCATGCGCGCATCAAAACTGCGCAAGCCTGCTTCGAGGTGGATCAGGGGAATTGCCAGTTCATGGGCAACCGTCGCACAGGCAAGAGCGGAGCTAACATCCCCGACGACCAAAACGGCGTCAGGTCGATCCGCCTGACACAGCGCCTTATAGGCTGCCCGCATTGCATCGTTTGGGAAAGATGGACGTTCGGCTATCTGGCCTGCGTCCAAGGGCATCAGATGATGGTCCGGTGCAGGCAGACCAAGGTCACGCCAGACCTCGGACGACATGACAGAATTTGTGTGCTGGCCCGTATGAACAAAGACCGGCGTAATATCTGGCGCATCTTTTAGCGCATGCCAAAGTGGGGCTATTTTCATGAAGTTCGGGCGCGCACCGGCAATCAGATGAAGCTTTGCGGGTCTATGAACCGTCCTCATAAGCGCACCCAGATCAAAACAACTTCGGCGGGGCATCCCCGCGTTCTTCGCTTTGCAATTCCAAAAGCGCGTTGTTGTAGGCCATCATCGCATCCTTTTCGTGGACGAAACCGATCATTTGGCGTTCTTGATCATTATCGAGAACCGGCAAATGTTCTTCGCCGGTTTCTTCCATCAAACGAACGGCTTTTTCGATGCTGTCGGTACGATAAAGCACTGGTGGCTTGGAACGCGCAACCTGGCCCGCCGTCACTTCATCGCCCAGATTGAGATCAAACGCCGCGTGGCGCAAATCGGTCAGTGTGATCGTGCCGTGCAGCTTTCCGTTTTCGTCAACGACAAACAGTTCGGAATAAGGCGCATTAATCAGCTTTTCGCGCACGGCTGGCAGGCCGTCCGTCAGGGGAACTGTTTCGTATTCGCGTTTCATGATGTCAGCGACCTTCATCATGCGCAGAAGGTTGACCTCCCGGCCCCAGCGGGTCGAAAGGCCGCGACATTTAAGCTGCCACTGAAAGAACGAACCGCCATTGAACTGATCCATGATCACCGATGCCAGAACGGACGCCAACATCACCGCGACCGTTAATTCATAATCGCCGGTCAGCTCAAAGATGATCAGGGTTGTCGAAATTGGCGCACCCAGAACGGCGGCCGCCACCGCCCCCATCCCGACAAGGGTATAGGCCCCATGCCCGGACGACAGATCAGGAAACACATGGGTCGCAAAAATACCAAACGCGCCGCCCAACATCGCCCCAAGGAACAAGGACGGGCTAAACATGCCGCCGGCAAAACCAAGCCCCATACAGATCGCAACGACAAAAGCCTTGGCAAACAACAAACCGATCAGGAAAGCCAAGCTATAGGCTTCATACAGCGCATCATTCATCGCACCATAGCCGACACCAAAGACCTGTGGAAAGCCAAGGCCAACAACGCCAACAATCAAGCCGGCAATTGCCGGACGCAGCCAAAGTGGTGCGCGACCCCGATCAGCAACTTTCTGCACAACGGCGATAGCGCGCACAGTCAGCATTGCCGCAACCCCGGCCAAAAGGCCCAACAGGGCGAAGGCCGGGAATTCCCAGAATGACTGGATTTCATGGGACGGAATTAAAAAGGCAACGTCGGAACCATAATAAAGACGCGTAATCACAGTTCCCATCACCGACGACATGACAATCGGTGCAAATGAGGTCCGGGCATAGTGACCAAGGGCGACTTCATGGGCAAAGAACACCCCGGCCAATGGCGCATTAAAAGAGGCCGCCACCGCCGATGCTACACCACATCCCAAAAGCGTTCGCGCCGCACTTCGGCGTAGATGCAGGATGCGGGCAAGCCATGCGCCAAAGGATGCCCCCATATGGACAACCGGTCCTTCACGACCAAGCGACGCCCCGCTGCCCAGTGACACCGCACTGGCAAGCGCACTTTTGATACCGCAGCGCGTCGACATGCGCGCATCGTGAAAGGACGCCGCATCAATCACATCGGCCACACCATGCGCCCGCCGTTCGGGTAGAAACTTGTAAATGAAAATACCGACCAAAAGCCCACCCGCCGTCGGGCCAAGGATCAGATGCCAGTTGCTCAGTCCCTTCATATGCTCATGAAGGGATTCTTCCCCCCAGCCATAGACAAATGACTGCACAAGTAAAATCCCGTCGCGAAACAGGATTGTCCCGCCGCCAGCCAAGGCACCAACCGCCAAGGCCAGTATCGACAAAACCAATTGCTCGCTTTTAGCCAAACGGCGCATGCGGCTGAGCAAGATATTTGATTTGATAAGTTTTTCAGCCATTTCCGCAACACCGGCGAGCAAATATTGAAAGAACAAGGATCATAGGATCGGTGATTGCTGCGAATAAAGGGTAAAGACCGTAAACACCATGTCTAATTTAGCGTTATGGCATCACCGGCAGCATATATTTTGCGTTTTATGGCGTCGCGCTATTTGGCAGGAAAACACGCATGGCCACATCGCGTGTTTCAAAAAACGATCATTGCCATCTATAAGTGAAATACGCCATGCTGTGGCCTGCAAACGCAGATATAACTGCGCCACCCCAAACCGTTTCTACGGAATTTCGAATTATGAATGAACCTCAACCAACGGGTGCCCCTGCGGCGCGGCCGCTGCCCGGATTTGCTGAATTTGTCTGCCTGATGGCGATCACCATCGGGCTTGTCGCCCTTTCAATTGATAACCTTTTGCCTGCCTTTGGTCCGATCGCCGACGATTTTGGCATTGAAGACGGCAATCGCATGCAGTTGCTGATTTATGTCTTTATGATCGCCTTTGGCCTGATGCAGATCGTGTATGGCCCGCTTGCCGACAGTTTTGGTCGCCGTCCGACCCTGATTGTCGGACTGGGCATATATTGCGTTGGCACGATCATGGCGATCTTTGCTGACAGCTACGACCATTTGCTGATCGCCCGTTTTGTTCAGGGGCTTGGAGCCGCGGCACCACGCGTTCTGACCATGGCAATCACGCGTGACTGTTTTGAAGGTCGGGAAATGGCCCGTGTCATGTCGTTTGTCATGATGGTGTTTATTATCCTTCCGGTATTTGCACCCGCCTCAGGCAGCCTGATCCTTGCGCTTGCCAACTGGCATATGATTTTTGTCAGCACGCTGGTTCTGGCGATTGCTATTGCCTGCTGGTACATGCTGCGTATGCCAGAAACCCTGCATCCGGAATACCGTCACAAATTATCCGTCCGCCGGATTGCACGCGACATTAAAACCACGGTCACCAATCGTCAGACACTTGGGTATTCAACCGCAATGGGAATGATGTTCGCCTGCCTGATGGCCTATATCGGTTCCGCCCAGCAGATCTTTGAGACGGAAGTTTATGGTCTTGGCGTTTGGTTCCCGCTGGCGTTTGGCATGATCGCAGCCTGCATGAGTTTTTCGTCGTTCGTTAATGCACGAATGGTGCGTAAGCTTGGTATGCGCAAAATCTCGCACGTCGCACTCTTTGTCATGGCGCTTAGCAGCCTGATCAATGTTTTGATTGCGATTGCCTTTGATGGCCAACCGCCTCTTCCGGTGTTTGGCATTGGTTTGACGGTGACATTGTTCTGCTTCTCGCTAACCATGCCCAACTTCAATTCGCTGGCGATGGAGCCAGTTGGTGCGATTGCAGGAACCGCGTCTTCGATGATTGGTGTTTACAGCACGGTCATTGGTGTGGTTGCCGGTGGCATCATCGGTCAGCAATTTAACGGGACAGTTACCCCGCTTGTCGGCGGCTACCTGTCTCTTGCGCTGATTGGTATTTTGATTGTTGGCATCACAGAACGGGGTCGTTTCATGGAAACGACAAGATAAACTGAGACTGGATAAACTAATACTGGCACCCTTTTCATCCGGTCCCTGAGAACGTAAAAAAACCCGCAGAGTGCAGTCTGCGGGTTTTTTCATTGCGACCGGTTGGGCTTTACGCCCGACGCGGATCGTAATTCAGGTTCGGTGCCAACCAACGTTCGGCCTCGGTCATGGTCATGCCTTTACGTTCGGCATAACTTTCGACCTGATCGCGTTCAATCTTGCCAAGGCCAAAATATTTGGCTTCGGGGTGGGCGAAATAGAAACCGCTTACCGACGATGCCGGGGTCATCGCACAACTTTCGGTCAATTCAACGCCGACATTTTTATTGGCATCAAGCAGCTGCCACAATGTGCGTTTTTCGGTATGTTCCGGGCAGGCCGGATAGCCCGGCGCCGGACGGATACCGCGATATTTTTCCGAAATCAGATCGTCGTTGGCCAGCGTTTCATCTGATGCATAGCCCCAAAGTTCCTTACGCACATGTTCGTGCATGCGTTCGGCAAAGGCTTCGGCGAAACGGTCCCCCAATGCCTTAACCAAGATCGCATTGTAATCGTCATGCTCGGCTTCAAGCTTGGAAGCGATTTCTTCAACCTGCGGACCGGCGGTGACGACAAAGCCACCGATATAATCGGTTTTACCGCTGTCTTTTGGTGCGATGTAATCGGCAAGTGCGCGGTTCGGACGTTTGTTGTTCTCGCGGAACATCTGTTGACGCAAGGTGCGCAGCATCACCGGTTCATTATGATCGGGTGCCGGGGTTACCTCGATATCGTCATCGACCGAGTTGGCCGGCCAGATGCCAACAACGGCGCGCGGCTTGAACCATTTTTCATCAACAATGCGTTTGAGCATCGCCTGCGCGTCTTCATAAAGACTGCGCGCGGTTTCACCGACTTTTTCGTCCTTGAGAATATCAGGGAACCGGCCATGCAATTCCCAGGTTTCAAAGAACGGCTTCCAGTCAAAGCGCGACACCAGTTCAGCCAGATCGAAATCTTCAAACACGGTAATGCCGGGTTTTGCCGGAGCGGGAACATCATAGGCGTCCCAATCAAGTTGCACCTTGTTCGCACGTGCATGGCCAATCGCAAAACGCTTTTTCTGCAACTGCTGGGCCGCGTGTTTTTCCGCCATCGCGACATATTCAGCATGGATTTCGGACGCGAACTTTTCACGATGTGTTTCAGACACCAGCTTGCTGGCAACACCGACCGCGCGCGACGCATCAATGACGTAAACCACCGATTTGTTGTAGTTCGGTGCGATCTTAACCGCAGTATGAACCTTGGACGTTGTCGCCCCGCCAATCAAAAGCGGGATATCAAGACCTTCGCGTTCCATCTCGGCTGCGACATAGGTCATTTCTTCGAGTGACGGCGTAATCAGACCCGACAACCCGATCATATCAACCTTTTCGGCCTTGGCCGTTTCGATGATTTTCTGGGTTGGGACCATCACACCAAGGTCAAGGACCTCGAAGTTGTTACATTGCAGGACCACACCAACGATGTTTTTGCCGATGTCATGGACATCGCCCTTTACCGTGGCGAGCAGAATTTTACCGTTGGTTTCGCGCACCCCGTCTTTTTCTTCTTCGATGAACGGGATCAGATAGGCCACTGCCTTTTTCATCACACGGGCCGATTTCACGACCTGCGGCAAGAACATCTTACCGGCGCCAAACAGGTCACCAACGATGTTCATGCCATCCATCAAGGGGCCTTCGATGACGTGAAGGGGGCGCTCGGCCTGCTGGCGGGCTTCTTCGGCATCTTCTTCGGCGAACTCGGCAATGCCGTTGATCAAGGCATGGGCCAACCGCTCATTAACCGGTTTTTTGCGCCATTCAAGATCGGCCTTTTTTTCTGGCCCGCCCGTACCTTTGTATTTGTCCGCGACTTCCAGCAAACGGTCGGTCGCATCCGAACGACGGTTCAGGATGACGTCTTCGACACGTTCACGCAGTTCTTCGGGGATTTGTTCATAGACCACAAGCTGACCGGCATTAACGATGCCCATATCCATGCCCGCCTGGGTGGCATAATACAGGAACACCGAATGCATGGCTTCGCGGACCGGGTTGTTGCCGCGGAAGGAGAACGATACGTTCGACACACCGCCGGAAATCTTGGCATAGGGCAAGCGCGCCTTGATCAGCTTACAAGCTTCGATGAAATCAACGGCATAGTTGTCGTGTTCTTCGATGCCGGTTGCGACCGCAAAGATGTTGGGATCGAAAATGATATCCTCTGGCGGGAAACCGACTTGATCGACCAGCACCCGGTAGCTGCGTTCGCAAATCTCGATCTTACGATCAACCGTGTCGGCCTGACCTTTTTCATCAAACGCCATGACAACCACAGCCGCACCATAACGGCGCAACATTTTGGCCTGTGCGATAAAGGGTTCATCGCCTTCTTTCAGGCTGATCGAGTTAACGATCCCCTTGCCCTGAAGACATTTAAGCCCGGCCTCAATAACATTCCATTTCGAACTGTCGACCATGATCGGCACACGTGAGATGTCTGGCTCGGCAGCGATCAAATTGATGAATTTGACCATCGCCGTTTCAGCATCAAGCATGGCATCATCCATGTTGATGTCGATGATCTGTGCACCGTTCTCGACCTGCTGGCGGGCGACTTCAAGGGCTGCATCATAGTCTTCGTCGACAATCAGCTTCTTGAACTTAATCGAGCCCGCAACGTTGGTACGTTCGCCGATATTGATGAATCTTGAAATGTCACTCATGGGTCTGTTCGATCTCTTTTTCGCACTCAATATCAGGTTTATGCAGCGTCGAACGGCTCAAGGCCGGACAAGCGCATTTTCGGTTCGATCTTTGGCAACTGGCGCGGTTTGGACTGACCAACCGCATCGGCAATCGCCTT
The DNA here is from genome assembly GCF_000751115.1 of Thalassospira sp. GB04J01. NCBI lineage: Bacteria > Pseudomonadati > Pseudomonadota > Alphaproteobacteria > Rhodospirillales > Thalassospiraceae > Thalassospira > Thalassospira sp. GB04J01. Next base: position 74,316 of record NZ_CCDX020000010.1, read on the forward strand.
GATATGCGGCGGGGTCGTGCCACAGCAACCGCCCAACAGGTTGATCATGCCACTATCGGCCCATTCTTTGACCAGCTCGGCCATTTCCGAATCGGTCTGGTCATATTCACCAAACTCGTTGGGAAGCCCTGCATTGGGATAAACCGAAACGCGGCATTCAGCAATGCGCGATAGTTCCTGAACGTAGGGACGCAGCTGTGCGGCACCCAGTGCGCAGTTAAGACCGATCGAGAACGGCCTGGCATGACGAACAGAGTTATAGAATGCCTCTGTCGTCTGCCCCGACAGGGTGCGGCCAGATGCATCGGTAATCGTTCCCGAAATCATGATCGGAACGTCTTCGCCGCGTTCTTCCAGAACTTCGTCAATTGCAAACAAAGCCGCCTTGGCGTTCAGCGTATCGAAAATGGTTTCCACCAAAAGCGTATCCGCCCCACCGTCCAAAAGACCGTTTACCGCTTCTTTATAGGCTGTGCGCAGTTGATCGAAACTGATCGCGCGGAACCCCGGGTTATTTACATCCGGCGACATGGATGCGGTCCGATTGGTCGGGCCAATGGCACCATTTACAAACCGCACATCACCGGGATGGGCGGCTTCCCATTCATCGCAGGCCGCGCGCGCAATCTTGGCACTTTCGAAATTGATCTCGTAGGCGAGATCTTCCATGGCATAATCGGCCTGGGCAATCGTCGTCGCACTGAATGTGTTGGTCCCGTTCAGATCGGCACCGGCCGCGATATATTGCAGATGAATATCCTTGATGATGTCAGGCTGGGTCAGTGACAACAGATCGTTATTGCCTTTGACGTCCTGTTTCCAATCAGCAAACCGTTCACCGCGATAATCATCCTCGGTCAGGGTGTGCTTCTGGATCATGGTGCCCATGGCGCCATCAAGGATCAAAATCTTGTTTTCAGCCCGTTTGCGCAGCAGGGCAATGCGTTCCTTGCGGTCATTCATCATCTTTATCCAGTCATTTTTATCATGCGTTGCAATTGGCGTGCAGAGTTCAGGCAACAGCCTGTTCTGTTCCGCGAATGCCCAGCGCATGACAGATGGCATAGGTCAACTCGGCTCGGTTCAGGGTATAGAAGTGGAAATCGGTCACGCCCTCTTTCATCAACCCTTCAACCTGTGAAATGGCTTCGTGGAATGCAACCATACGGCGCGTGTCGGGATCATCATCAAGTCCATCAAACCGCCAATGGAAGCGTTTTGGTACATCCGCACCACACATCTTGGCAAATCTCAAAAGCGACCCGAAATTGGTCACCGGCAAAATACCCGGAACGATCGGCGCGGTAATCCCCGCTGCCTGACATTTATCACGGAACCGAAGATACGTTTCGTTATCAAAGAAAAACTGTGTAATCGCCCGGTTGGCCCCGGCATCAAGTTTGCGCTTCAGATAATCAATTTCAAAATCCGCGCTGGGCGCATCGGGATGCATTTCAGGATAAGCCGAAACCGAAATATCGAAATCCGCAATTTCCTTTAACCCGGCAACTAGATCGGCCGCATAGTCATAGCCCCCCGGTGTTGGTACATATGTATCACCGGCATCGGGCAAATCACCACGAAGGGCCACGATGGATCGAATGCCTTCGTCCCAGTATTTGCGCGCAATCTGTTCGATTTCCTGTTTGGTGTGTCCCACACAGGTCAGATGGGCGGCGGCCGGAATACCGGTTTCGCCCTGAATACGCGTCACACTGCTGTGTGTGCGATCACGGGTGGTTCCACCTGCCCCATAGGTCACGGACACGAATGACGGGCTTAATGGCGCAAGCCGATGGATGGACCGCCACATGGTTTCTTCCATCTTCTCCGTCTTCGGGGGGAAGAATTCGAATGAAACCCGCAGGTCATTTTTTGCTGCCGTATTGTTTTGTGCCGTCATCATATCAATCCTGTCTTCACGTTCCCTTGGCCAGGCCTTTAATTATAGGACTGGGCCTTTACTATTTCGGGGCAGGCTGCGGATCATTCCGCCGCCTTATGTGTTTTTTGTTTTGCTGTTTCCATATCTGCCCTGGCAGACCAGATCCGCACGGTTAGCGGCTTGCCCGGCAGGCTTATGACATCGTCAGGGGCAAGTTCACATGCGCGAAACCACGTACTGATTGCAGTATCGTCAAACCCCAAACGGCGGTGTGCGTGTTCTTCGCGCAGTTCTTCGCGGTCGTGGGATGCGAAATCGACCACAACCAGACGCCCGCCGGGGGCCAGAACACGTGATGCTTCGTCAATTGCGGCTTCGGGTTTTTCTGCAAAATGCAGAACTTGATGCAAGATCACGATGTCAAACATGCCGCCGGGATAGGGCAATTGATACATGTCGGCCTGACGGACCAGACAATTTGAAAGGTCAGCACGTTGCAAACGCGCACGCGCAACCGCCAACATCTCACGCGACATGTCAACGCCAACGCCTTCTTCGGCAGTGCGTCCCAGCAGTTCAAGAATGCGGCCAGTACCAGTACCGACATCAAGAATCCGTCCACCCGCGAGGTTACCGACGGCATCAAGCAATGCCTTTTCGACCACAGCCTCGTCAACGTGGAGCGACCGGATACGATCCCAGTCTTTCGCATTGGCCCGAAAATACTCGGTCGCGATCTGTTCGCGTTGGACCTTAACCTGATCAAGGCGGGCCCGATCAAGTGACAGCGTTTCATCATCCATAGGAAGGAGATCAAGTATCGGCCGGACCAGATCTGCCCCGGCACTATTATGCGGGGTACGATAAAAGACCCAGGTTCCTTCACGGAATCGGACAAGCAGCCCAGCTTCACACAGCAATTTTAGATGCCGGGACACGCGTGGCTGGCTTTGACCGATGATCTGAGTGATTTCGCTCACGGTCAACTCGCACTCGGCACAAATCGCTAACAGACGAAGCCTTGTTGCTTCTGCCGCCGCGCGCAATCTTGCCAGAACCTGTTCCATAGCAACGCCTCCCGTTCACGAAAGACAGATATAAAGATATATTTATATCTACTCAAGCCTTATTTTCCTGTCCAAAAGGGGTATGGCAAAAAAGCCACACAAAAAAAGACGTTGATCCTTTTCAATTTTTTGTTCGCTAGCGTTTAAATTCACCCTATGCTACCCACATGGATATTCGAGGCGAAGGCACGACACGACGCCCTTCTTGAGCAGGAAGTTGGTCGGGTTGCGTTTTTTGTGGTTTCTGACACAAAAACGTCGGCGAATTGGGGACAGTTTACGTATTGAACATCGGTTGGCTAAAAATAATGAAGTTTCGAAATCTTCTTTCACTTTGTGCTGTCGGGTCTCTGTCGTTTTTGGCAGCTTGTGCCTCAACTCAACCAGCGCAGGACATGAGTGATTACGATCCGATCGAACCAGTAAACCGTGTTGTTCATGGCGTGAACGGTGCAGTTGACTTCATGGTTCTGTATCCTGCTGCAATGTGGTACCGCGACATTGCACCGCAACCCGTTAAAACAGCTGTCGGAAGTTTCGTCCGCAACCTGAATGAACCGTTGAACTCCTTGAACGCATTTTTGCAAGGTGATCCGGATCAGGGTGCAGCTTCTCTGCAGCGTTTCATCATGAACTCCACACTTGGTTTCTTGGGCTTCAATGATGTTGCTGCAGATTTCGGCATTGAATATCGCCGCGAAGATTTCGGCCAGACCCTTGCCCATTACGGCATCGGTGGTGGTCCGTATATTGTATTGCCGCTGCTTGGCCCATCCAACCTGCGTGACACCACCGGCATTGCGGTTGACTACGTCGCCAACCCGCTGACCTGGGGCGCTGAAAACAGCGACACAATCAATGCCCTTTATTGGGGTGGGTTGGGCGCGACCGCGTTGCATTCACGCTACAGCACGATTAATCAGCTCAATGAATTGCAGAAATCGTCAATCGACTATTATGCAGCTTTGCGCAGCCTGTATCGCCAGCAGCGAAACACGGCCATCCGCAACGGCACACCATCGCCGATCTCGGAAGTCGAAGATGAAAGCGCATCTTTTGATTTCGATGAAGCGGTAGAAGCAGCCAGCGAATAAATGATAGCCATGCTGAAAAACAAATTCGCCATTCCCGCCGCCACAGCAGTTCTTGCTTTGGCGGCGGCGTGGCCTTTGACAGTGAATGCTGCAAATAACACATCTGTCGAGGTTGTTGAGATCGCGGCAGAACAAAGTGCATCAGCAGTTATTCAAGCACTTGCCGATCAGGCACTTGCCGACCTGACCGATCAGACCCTTTCTGATGACGTACGCCGTAAGAAATTTGTTGCTCTTATGGATCGTTACTTTGAAATGGATGTGGTGTCGCGCTTTGTTCTTGGCCGCTATTGGCGGTCAATTTCCCAAGAAGAAATCAGCGAGTTTGCCACCCTTCTGCAAAACTATCTGGCCTTGAACTATGCCAACCAGTTCAAGGAACTTAATGGTGAGCAGTTTGTCGTCGGCAACGAGACACAAAACAACAAAGACACGTTCGTTAATTCGCAGTTTGTCCGCCCAGATGGTCCTCCGGTGAGCATTGTCTGGCGCATGCGCGAATTTGACAATGAATTCAAAATCATTGATGTGTCGATTGAAGGCTTAAGCATGGGGATCACCCAGCGCGACGAGTTTACATCTGTCATTCAACAGAATGGCGATGATGTCAGCGCACTGACCAAGGCGCTTAAGGCAAAAACCGGCCTCTAATCGACATTCTCTTTGCAAACCAGATATACAGGCAAAGCCACCACCTTCGGGTTGGTGGCTTTTTCTCTGCTGAAATCACACGCCCCCAAGTACATAAGAAAAAGGCCACCCGAAGGTGGCCTTTTGTCATTCAAACCAGTTGCGCGCGAATTAGCGGGTCAACGGTTTGTATTTGATGCGGTGCGGGCGGTCGGCCTGATCACCATAGCGGCGTTTATAATCCGCTTCATATTCCTGATAGTTGCCTTCGAACCATTCGACATGCGAATTGCCTTCGTAGGCCAGAATGTGGGTGGCAATACGGTCAAGGAAGAAACGATCGTGCGAGATAACCACGGCACAACCGGCAAATTCCAGCAAGCCTTCTTCAAGCGCACGGAGCGTATCAACGTCAAGATCGTTGGTCGGCTCATCGAGCAACAGTACGTTCGAGCCCGATTTCAGCATCTTGGCAAGGTGAACACGGTTACGTTCACCACCCGAAAGCTGACCGACTTTTTTCTGCTGGTCGCTGCCTTTGAACGCAAACTGCGACACATAGGCACGCGAGCTCATCGGGCGTTTCGCCAGAAGGATCTCATCAAGGCCATCGGACACTTCCTGCCAGACGGTCTTGTTCGGATCGAGCGAGTCACGCGACTGATCGACATAGCCCATCTTGACTGTTTCACCGATCTTCAACGTCCCGGAATCCGGGGTGTCGTTACCGGTCAGCATCTGGAACAGGGTGGTTTTACCCGCACCGTTCGGGCCGATCACACCAACAATGCCACCCGGTGGCAGACGGAAGTGCAAATCATCAAACAGAAGTTTGTCGCCAAATGCCTTGGTCAGGCCCTCGGCGGTGATAACTTCGGTACCAAGACGTTCGGCAATCGGAATAACGATCTTGGTTGAATCCGGCACCGCCTTGGCGGCTTCGGCGACGAGATCGTCATAAGCACGCACACGGGCCTTGGATTTTGCCTGACGGCCTTTCGGGTTCTGACGTATCCAGTCAAGTTCGGTCGCAAGCTGTTTCTGACGGCTACCTTCCTGACGGGCTTCCTGTGCAAGACGTTTCTGTTTCTGTTCCAGCCAGGACGAATAGTTGCCTTCGTACGGGATGCCCTGACCACGGTCGAGTTCAAGGATCCAGCCGGTAACGTTATCGAGGAAGTAACGATCGTGGGTCACCAGAACGACGGTGCCCTGATAGTCTTCCAGATGACGTTCAAGCCACGCAACAGATTCCGCATCCAAGTGGTTGGTCGGTTCGTCAAGCAGCAGAATATCAGGCTTGTCCAACAGAAGACGGCAAAGCGCAACACGGCGGCGTTCACCACCCGAAAGCTTGTTAACGTCTGCGTCTTTCGGTGGGCAGCGCAATGCGTCCATGGCGATATCAAGCGTCCGCTCGAGATCCCAGCCATTGGCGGCATCGATGCGTTCCTGAAGTTCGCCCTGCTCTGTGAGAAGGTTCGTCATCTCGTCGTCGGTCATCGGCTCGCCGAACGACATGCTGATTTCGTTAAAGCGTGCCAGATCATCAACAATCTGACCACAGCCTTCCATCACGTTGCCAAGCACATCCTTCTCAGGATTAAGGTGCGGTTCCTGTTCAAGATAGCCAACACGAACACCTTCGGCTGGCCATGCTTCGCCGCCGTAATCCTTTTCGATGCCCGCCATGATTTTAAGCAGGGTCGATTTACCCGCACCGTTGTTCCCGAGAACACCGATTTTTACGCCGGGCAGGAAGGACAGTGTAATACCCTTGAAAAGTTCGCGACCGCCCGGAAGGATCTTGGTCAGGTCCTTCATGACGTAGATATACTGGTAGGATGCCATTAAATTCCCCATCCAAAAATGTCGTTGGGTCCGACCACACCGGATCGGAAAACTACGGTACGCAATCTGCACGCACCTGAAATACTTTGCCCGTTTGTAACCGACCGGCCTTCTACAAACAACTTCAAACCGCGCAAGATACAAAGCAAACAGCAGTGGCAATGCCAGAAGGGGTAAAACACGTCCCCCAATCCCGCCTACAAACGCACGCCAGATCAGCAAAAACGCCCCACGACGCGAGGGCATTCGATGTCTTTTAACGTCGCACAGCATCAACTTTGGTGATGAAATCGTGCACTTACACCTCGCAAAACAAACTTTATGCGTTTATTAGACCAGAAAAATGCACGTCATGATGCGCCGCAATGTAAATGGCAGAGCGCTGTGATTTTGTTCATGTTTTTCATTCTTCTCAGCATCTTGCAGTCCGATTCCCCCATTCTCATACGACTAATGATTAGCTTATGGCCGTTATCGAAAACTGGTATCGGATTTTGGTGCCCTAATTGGATGATTGCGCCATGACGGCACCGATTACAGGCCGCCGACCGAAAACAACATAACCAAGACGTCGGCAGAGGAAGTTGTCATTTCTAGGAAGGAGACGCGCGATGAATGACCAAAGCGCAGCCTACTGGAAGAGAAACGTGAAACTGGTCGCAACCTTATTGGCGATCTGGTTCATCGTTTCCTACGGTTTCGGCATTTTGTTTGTCGACGCCCTTAATACGATCGAAATAGCGGGCTTCCAGCTTGGTTTCTGGTTTGCCCAACAGGGGTCCATCTATGTCTTTGTCGCATTGATTTTCGTCTATGTGGCCAAGATGAACAAACTGGACCGTGAATTCGGCGTTCATGAAGACGACGATTGACGCTTGATCTGGGGAGACAGACAAGATGGATCTTACCACCCTTACCTACATCGCCGTTGGTCTGAGTTTCGCGCTGTATATCGGCATCGCGATCTGGGCCAAGGCAAGCACCACCGGCGAATTTTATGTCGCTGGCAAGGGCGTTAACCCGGTCGTCAATGGCATGGCGACCGCAGCAGACTGGATGTCTGCTGCTTCCTTCATCTCAATGGCCGGCCTGATTGCCTTTCTTGGCTATGGCGGCTCGGTCTATCTGATGGGCTGGACCGGCGGCTACTGCCTGCTGGCGATGCTGCTGGCACCGTACTTGCGCAAATATGGCAAGTTTACCGTGCCGGAATTCATCGGTGACCGTTACTATTCCAAAACAGCCCGTATCGTTGCTGTGATCTGCCTGATCTTTATTTCGTTTACCTATGTGGCAGGCCAGATGCGTGGCGTTGGGATCGTATTTTCGCGCTTCCTTGAAGTCGAACTTATTACCGGTCTGGTTGTCGGTATGGGTATCGTCTTCATCTATGCCGTTCTTGGCGGCATGAAGGGTATTACCTATACTCAGGTTGCTCAGTATTGCGTCCTGATTGTTGCCTATACCATTCCGGCAATCTTTATCGCATTCCAGTTGACTGGCAATCCGTTGCCCCAACTGGCCTTCGGCTCCACGATCAATGGCACGGGCGAGTTTATGCTTGAACGCCTCAACAGCGTCGTGACCGAACTTGGTTTCCTTGAATACACAACAACCAACAAATCGACGATCGACATCTTTGCCATCACACTTGCATTGATGGTCGGTACTGCCGGTTTGCCACACGTTATCGTGCGTTTCTTCACTGTCCCAAAAGTACGTGATGCACGTTCGTCGGCAGGTTGGGCGTTGGTTTTCATCGCACTGCTTTACACCACTGCACCGGCAGTTGGTGCAATGGCACGTCTGAACCTGACCGAAACCATCCAGCCTGGCGAAGTTGGTGCAGAAGACGGCAATCTGTCCTACGAAGAACGCCCGGACTGGATGAAACGCTGGGAAACCACCGGTCTTTTATCGTTTGAAGACAAAAACGGTGATGGCCGTATCCAGTACTACAATGATGCCAACGCAGACTTCGCGACCAAAGCAGCCGAATATGGCTGGGCCGGGAACGAGTTGACCGTTGACCGTGACATCATGGTTCTGGCCAATCCGGAAATCGCACAGTTGCCAAACTGGGTGATTGCACTGGTTGCAGCCGGCGGCATTGCAGCTGCACTGTCGACGGCTGCAGGTTTGTTGCTGGTGATTTCGTCTGGTGTGTCCCATGACCTTCTTAAGGGGACATTCACGCCTGACATGACGGAAGGCCAAGAGCTTATGGCCGGGCGTGTTGCCGCGGCGGCAGCCATCGTGATCGCGGGTTATCTTGGCTACAACCCGCCGGGCTTTGTGGCACAGGTTGTAGCATTTGCCTTTGGTCTTGCGGCAGCATCGCTTTTCCCGGTTATCATCATGGGGATTTTCTCCAAGAAGGTGAACCGCGAAGGTGCCATTGCCGGGATGCTGGTCGGCCTGATCTTCACCATGGGCTATATCATGGCCTATAAAGGGATCTTTATCCCGGTCATGATCGAAAACGTTGAGGCCAACTGGCTGTTCGGTATTTCGCCGGAAGGCATTGGTGTGGTTGGCATGTTGCTGAACTTTGCGGTGGCGTTTGGGGTATCGAAAGTTACCGCAGAACCGCCAGAGCATATCCAGCACATGATCGAAGATATCCGTGTTCCCAAAGGGGCCAGCGGTGCCGTCGACCATTAATCGGTCGGCAGGTTTGCTAAATTAAAATCTGTTGCAGGCCCCCGGATCATCGTTCTGATCGGTCCGGGGGCTTTTCTTTTACCGCTTTGTCAGGCAACAATAAATCCGAGCACTTCTTGCGCGACAGGGGACCGGTCGACCATGAGCATCGAACTTGAAGAAATCGCAGAATTCCTCAAACAGCATCATCCGTTTGATCTGTTGCCTGATGACGTGATTGAAAGCCTGCCCAAGCGTCTGACCGCACGCTACTTCCGGGCCGGAACCAAGGTTCTGTCGCCAGAACAGCAATGCTTGCACCTTTATATTATTCGCACCGGCGGCACCGAAACCCGCGACCCGAACGGTCAATTGCTTGCGCGTCTGTCTGAGGGCGAATGCTTTGGCGTCCGCGCGATGTTTCGCAAAGGACGGGCGGCGAACAACATCACCACGCTTGAAGACAGCCTGTGTTATTTGCTACCGGAAAAAGACTTCCACGATCTGGCAGGAAAATATCCGCAGTTTAACTACTTTTTCGCCCAGATGGGCGGGGATCGCCTTCGCCGCGGCATGCAGATGATTGAAAGCCGCGATGATGACCAACTCAAACTCATGAGCGTCAAGGTCGCCGATTTGATTGCACGCGATCTGGTCAGCATTGATCGCAGTGCAACCATTCTCGATGCAGGCAAACTAATGTGCGATGAACAGGTATCGTGCCTGCTGATCACGCAAAACGGTGATGAAATTGCCGGTATCATAACCGACCGCGATTTGCGTAATCGCGTCATTGCGCAAGCACGCAGCTTTGACGAACCGGTTACGGCGATCATGACCGACAAGCCGATTTCAATCCATCCCGACGATTACGCCTTCGATGCGCTTTTGACCATGACGCGCAACAACATCCGCCACCTGCCCGTCCTTAAGGATGGCAAGGCGGTCGGCATGATCACGACCAACAACCTGCTCGCGCGCCAATCGCTTTCGGCGGTCTATATGGCCGGAAAAATCAGCAAGCTTAACGACCCGGCCGATATGGCAAAGGTCATAGCACAGGTGCCCGAACTGCTTAGCCATTTGATCGAAGCCGGGGCGACGTCACAGAATGCCGGACATATCGTAACAACATTGTCGGATGCGGCGACCGTGCGGCTTCTTCAACTGGCCGAGGAAAAGCTTGGCCCACCGCCCGTGCCCTATGTCTGGATGGCTGGTGGATCACAGGGCCGTCAGGAACAAACCGCCATTTCAGATCAGGACAACTGCCTGATCCTTGATGATGCCTACCTTGAAGAAACCCACGGGGCATACTTCGAGGCACTCGCTGAATTCGTCTGCGATGGCTTAAACGACGTCGGGTATGTTTTCTGCCCCGGTGACATGATGGCCAAAACCGCCGAGTGGCGACAACCGGCAAAAGTCTGGCAGAACTATTTCAACAAATGGATCGAACAGCCCGAACCCAAGGCCTTGATGCTGTGTTCTGTCTGGTTTGATTTGCGCCCCATTCACGGGACCAAATCCCTGTTTGATGACCTGCATCGCGTCATTGTTTCCAGAGCCAAGGACAACCGGATTTTCCAGGCCTATCTGGTTGGCAATGCGATGACCCATCACGTGCCACTCGGCTTTTTCAAAAACTTTGTGATGATCCGGGGCGGCGAACATGACAGCACGCTTGATTTAAAACATAACGGGGTAGTGCCGATTGTCGATCTAACCCGTATTCACGCCTTGGCCAACGGCGTCGACGAGGTAAATACGTTTGATCGCCTGCGTGCGGTGAAGGCATTCCCGTCCATCAGTACACAAGGGGCGTCTGACCTTTTGGATGCATTTGAATTCATCAGCATCACCCGCCTTAAACATCAGGTCCGCCAAATTCGTCAGGGCCACGCACCAGATAACTTTTTACACCCCGAAAGCCTGTCGGCGTTTGAACGCACCCACCTCAAGGATGCATTCTCCGTTATCAAAAACCTTCAAAGTGCGCTTGAAACCGCCTTTGGCAAAAGCGGGACCTGATCATTATGGGCCTGCGCCAGAAAATTACCGACAGCCAGTTCTACCGCGACTTGGTTCAACGTCGTGCCACCGGGGCACTGCGCACGTATTATGACGTTCCAGCGGCGGACCCAACGCGACCGATCATGGATACGGAGTTTATCGCCCTTGATCTTGAGACCACCGGTCTTGATCCCAAACGCGACGAAATCGTCAGTCTGGGCTGGGTGATCATTCGGCAGCTTGGCGTTGATTTTTCCAGTTGCGAACATATTCTGGTGCGCCCGACCAAGGAACTCACGGAAAGTTCGGTGGTGGTGCACCGGATTTTTGACAGTGACGTCGCAAATGCCCCGAACATCAAAGCGGCCCTCGAACTGCTTTTACCGCAGATGGCCGGTCGTGTTTTGATTTCCCATCATGCCCCGATTGAGCTTGGTTTTCTGGGCCATGCCTGCAAACGATGCTTTGGCGCGCCGCTGCAAATCCCCACCGTTGACACTCTTGTTCTGGGGTTGCGAGACCTTCACCGTCAAGGACAGCCGTTTAAATCAGGGGCCCTGAAACTTGATAATCTGCGACGGTCACACAACCTGCCGCCCTTTCGCGCGCATAATGCCCTTTCTGATGCGATTGCGGCATCCGGATTGTTTCTGGCGCAGGTATCAAAACGTGATCCCAAAGGCGTACTTGAGCTGCGCCGTGTCCTGCGATAACTCGACGACAAGACATATCAAGTGTCTTTAAACCAAAATAGAATTTAGGGAGGCACGGTCGGATGTATGTCTTTATTTTTACGACAGTTGTTATCGGCTTTGCCGCAGCAGGTGTCATCATGCTGCTGTTTCGTCTTTTGGGCCGAAAGGTGCCGAAGTATGTCATTCCCTTCACCGCAGCAATCGCCATGTTCTGCTATATGATATGGGATGAATATAGCTGGTTTGATCGATATGCATCCCGCCTGCCAGATACCGTGATCATCACCCAGACATTTGCCGATGAAAACGTCTTTGCGCCCTGGACTTTGATCACGGCTCCGATCAATCGCTTTACCGCTGTTGACCGGGAAAAAGTTATCATCAACCCACAAGCCCCGAATGAAAAGCGCGTCACGACCTTGTTGCTTAAAAAAGGCAGCACCACATTGGCTCTGACCCATCTGGTCAATTGCACTACCGGCAAACGTGGTTACATCACCGATCAGACCAGCCTTGATCAAAGTGGCTTTCCAACCGCCATTGATGAATGGTTTGATCTTAAACCCGACGATCCATTGCGCGCAGCCGTTTGTGGTTGATCACTTACCACCAGTTGTCTTTTGTTTTGTCATGTAAAAGAGTTCAGAATGCCTCACCTGCGTCGATTACTGGTAGTGCCCCTGTCGTTGCTGTTGCTTGGTCTGGGAAGCATTGCAGCACCTGCGTGGTCAGAGGACATCACCGTCTTTGCCGCGGCTAGCCTGACCAATGCAATTGAAACCGCCGCACAACAATATGAGGAAAAAACCGGCACCCATGTTCGGCTTTCTCTTGCCAGCTCGTCGACACTCGCACGCCAAATTGCCGCAGGCGCACCAGCAGACATATACATCTCGGCCAATGAGAAATGGATGGACTGGCTCAATGATCAGGGCGTCATCCAAGCCAACAGCCGTCAGGATATTTTGGCCAACAGCCTTGTTCTGATTGCACCTACCAACAGTACAACACTGCCGACCGATATCACCAAAAACACTGAAATCGCCGACCTGATTGGTCATGACGAACGCATCGCCGTTGGTGATCCCGATCATGTGCCCGCAGGCATTTACGCCAAACAGGCCCTGACAACACTTGGTCAATGGGATGCGGTCAATCCCCGGCTGGCGCGCGCAGATAACGTCCGTTCTGCACTTGCACTTGTTGAACGTGGCGAGGCGCCACTTGGTATTGTTTACCGCACGGATGCGATGATTTCCGATAGGGTTAAAATTATTGGCACCTTCCCCGCAGACAGTCATCCGTCAATCACCTACCCGATTGCACTTATTGATCCGCAAGACGGCGACGCAGCCTTAAAATTCCTCGTTTGGCTTTTGGGGGATGACGCGGCGACGATTTTTGCCGACTATGGCTTTGACGCCATCGCAACCAGTGTAACCATTACCCCGGATACAGCGGCACAATGATCACTTTGACGCCTGCCGAAATCGACGCATTGTTGCTCAGCCTGCGCATCTCGGGTGTTGCGGTTGCCTGTGCGCTTCCGCTTGCGGTCTTAACCGCGACGGCCTTGGCCCTTGGACGGTTTCCCGGGCGTTTTATTCTTGATGCCTGCGTCCATCTGCCGCTGATCCTGCCGCCGGTGGTGATGGGCTATTTGCTGTTGATCGGATTTGGCACGCGCGCCCCGCTTGGCGCGTGGCTCTATGAAACGTTTGATATCCGGTTTGTCTTTAGCTGGACCGGGGCGGCACTGGCATCAGCAATCGTCAGCTTTCCGTTTCAGGTGCGCGCCATCCGGCTGAGCTTGGAAAACGTCAATCACGGGCTGTATCAGGCGGCTGAAAGCCTTGGCGCGGGGCCAATTGACCGGTTCTTTTCGCTGACCTTACCGCTGGCATGGCCGGGCATCATTGCCGGTGCGATTACCGCCTTTGCCGCAAGCCTTGGCGAATTTGGCGCGATCATTACCTTTGTCTCGAACATTCCGGGCGAAACGCGCACGCTGCCGCTTGCGATCTATACCGCCATTCAAACACCCGGCGGTGAGTTGGCTGCGGCCCGGTTGGCTGCACTGTCCATCGGGTTGGCCTTTACCGGGTTGCTGCTGTCTGAACTTGCCATGCGGCGTATCCGCAAAAGGAACGCATCATGAGCATTTCTGTCAGCATCTCGCATCAAATCGGGAAATTCGCACTCGAAGCTGATTTCAGCATCGAAGAACCGGGGATCACCGCCCTGTTTGGACCGTCGGGCAGTGGCAAGACAACGATCATTAACATCATTGCCGGACTAACCCGGCCACGGCGCGGACGCGTGCAGCTTGGTGATCGGGTTTTGTTTGATCACGCGCGCAGCATCAACCTTGCCATTCGTAAACGCCGTGTTGGATATGTGTTTCAGGATGCCCGCCTGTTTCCGCACATGTCCGTACACGACAACCTTTATTACGGTGCCAAACGTAACCGGTTGAAACTGCCTGCATCTGATCAGCAAGACATCATCGAGATGCTGGGCATTCATAAATTGCTGCATCGTCAGCCGAACAACCTGTCTGGCGGTGAAAAGCAACGTGTTGCACTTGGCCGTGCGCTTTTGGCCAATCCGGATGTCTTGTTGCTTGACGAGCCGTTATCGGCCCTTGATCAGGCGCGTAAGGAAGAAATACTGCCGTATTTTGAAAGCCTGCGCGATCAACGCAAACTGCCGATCCTGTACGTCAGCCACGCGATTGATGAAGTCGCGCGTTTGGCTGATCAGATGGTGGTGATTGATAACGGCAAAACGCTGGCAAACGGATCCGTATTTGACATTCTGGGCCGAACCGACCTTGCCCCGCTTGCCGGGCAGTTTGATACCGGTACGGTTCTTCCGGCACGGGTCGCCAGCCGCGACCCCAAGGCACAGGTCAGTTTTCTTGATTGTGCCGGGCAACGCATCGTCGTGCCATACCTTGGTCATGCGATAAATACACCAGTGCGTCTGCATATACGTGCGCGTGACGTGATGATTGCCCGCACCCCGCCAGCCGGGATAAGTGCCAACAATGTCATCCCCGTCACCATCACCCGAATGGCCGGAAGCAACAACGACACCCTTGATATCAGTCTGGCCTTTGGCCATGACTTGGACGCCATTCACACCGGCCCGGCATCAGACCGGCCAAGCATCCATGCCCGGATTACCAGTTGGTCGGCAAACCGATTGAACCTTGGATTACATCAAAAGGTCTTTGCCGTGATCAAATCGGTCACGGTCAATGGGCATCTGCGCGAGCAATAGACCGCAGCGCAATCCGCCATTAGACGACCGGTGTTACAAGTTCGCCACGTTGGTCCCACGCATCAAGATTATCAACAACCAACTGCGCCATGGCATCGCGGGTTTCAATCGTGCCGCTGGCACTATGGGGATACAGAACCACATTGTCGAAATCGGCAAATGCACGGTCCATATTGGGTTCATTGTGAAACACATCCAACCCGGCACCGGCAATCACGCCGTTACGAAGGGCATCGATCAGAGCCGGCTCATCGATCACCGACCCACGGGCAATATTGACCACATAGCCATCTTTGCCCAATGCAGATAATACCGGCGCATTGACAATCCCCTTGGTCGCGTCCCCGCCGGGACAGGCCACCATCAGAATGTCAGTCCATTGCGCCAGGGCAACCAGATCATCGAAGTAACGATAATCGACCTGTTTGGGGCTGCGCCCGAAATAGCCGATTTCAACCCCACTTGGTTCGGCGCGCGATGCAATTCCCTGCCCGATCCGGCCAAGCCCGACAATGCCAAGCTTTTTACCCCGCACGGACCGCGTAAGCGCCATTGCACCTTTTTGTGCCCATTGACCACTACGTGCCCAATGATCCCCAACCACGATACGGCGCAAGGTGGCATGCATTAGCATGATGCCGGTATCGGCAACATCATCGGTCAAAACATCGGGTGTGTTTGACACATGGATACCCCGTGCGCGGCAAGCCTCGATATCAATCGAGTCATACCCAACACCAAAACTTGTAATCACCTCAAGGTTCGGCAAATCGTCAATCAATCCATCGGGCAGCCCAAAACCAGCAGATGTCACAAGGGCGGTGATGTCTTTGCCGGTCTGGTTCAGAAACGCTTGCTTGTCATTCATTTGATCCCAGCGATGCAGATCGTATTTTTGGGAAAGCATTGCCGTATAGGCCGGACGGACATCCAAAAGGGCAAGAACGGATCGCGACATGAGGGGTTACTCCGATGGGGCAAGGACCCACAGAGTAGCCAACGCCAACTTGTAAAACAAGTTGTTAAAATTGCTTACATCGCAGTTTCATCTTAACTGTTGCCAGCCCCGGCACCGAGCCGGCGCGAGATATCCGCACATAGCGCGACCAGACGTTCCCGACATTCATCGACGGTAACGATGGAGGTTCCCGACAGGCGATGGATGAACGGGATTGTCAGGGCGGCGACAACCTTGCCCGAGAAATCAAAGATCGGGGCGGACAGGTTCAAAACGCCTCCGATGGTCAAAGATTGGGATTCACAATATCCGGCTTCTCGCACGTCACGCAAATCGGCAAGGAAGGCCTGGTGTTCCTCTTTACCTTCTCCACCGGCTTCCTGAAGCAACATGTCACGCGCGTCTGGTGCCATCCATGCCGCCAGAACTCGGCCTGATGCCGTGTCATAGATGTTGATCTGCGCGCCAAGGCGTACGGCGGTAATGTTGTTATCCGGGCAGTCAACTTGCGCGATGACAAGCACCATGCCCGAATGAATGATCGCCAGATGCATCGACTGGTTCACATCATTGGCAAGGCGTTGCATCGCCTCCCCCGCGATGGAGGTCAGGCGACGGATTGGCGGATGACGGTGTGCGACTTCGAACATCTTGGTCGTCAGCAGATACCGGTCATCATCTTCGCGCTGTTCGACATATCCGCGCTGGCACAGCACCATGAGCATACGGAAAATTTCCGAGGTATTGCGCCCCAGTTCCTTGGCAATGGCGATCTGCGACAACCCATCCGCCTCAGAGGCAAGAAGCTCAAGAATATCAAGCCCTTTTGACAATGCCGGGGCGCGGTATTTTTCTTCTTCCGTTGGTACTTCGGCTTTGCCGTTCATAGGTCCTCTCAGGGGTTTGCGAACCGCTTTTTACATTAGGCGGAGTATATGCGCGCGGGCTGCTTTCTGGCAACCGAACCTGCGTTAGCATAAACACAATATCAAATATAAAATACTCTTTCATTTATAAATGATCACCCTTAAAGTGACGGCAGGAGGAAATATTTCTATGCCCGACACAATACGCCTTAGGGGAATGACGTGGTCTGATCCGCGTGGCTACGATCCATTGGTTGCTGCGAGTTCTGCGTTTCGTGAACGCCATCCCAATGTTGATATCGTTTGGGACAA
This sequence comes from Thalassospira sp. GB04J01, assembly GCF_000751115.1. Taxonomy (NCBI): domain Bacteria; kingdom Pseudomonadati; phylum Pseudomonadota; class Alphaproteobacteria; order Rhodospirillales; family Thalassospiraceae; genus Thalassospira; species Thalassospira sp. GB04J01. Next base: position 91,615 of record NZ_CCDX020000010.1, read on the forward strand.
ACGATCCCTTCAGGGGTTTGAAAGTACCCCGGTTGAGGAACTGGCAAGCGCCTATGACCTGATCATCATTGATCATCCCCATGTCGGTGCCGTGGTTGAAAAAAACTGCCTTCTTCCAATCAATCACTTTGGCGACCAAGACAAGTTGGAGCAGCTATTTGCCGAGACAGTCGGCAAAAGTTTTCAAAGCTATTTCTACGATGGCCATCAATGGGCCTTACCCGTTGATGCCGCCTGTCAGGTGCAGGCATTGCGCCCGGACCTTTTAACCGCCCCCGCCCCACGTTTTGACGATGTCCTTGCCGAGGCAAAAAAGGGTCGTGTGGTCTGGCCACTGCGCGCGCCCCACGTGCTGATGTCGTTTTTCACGTTACTGGCAAACCATGGCGCACCTTTCCCGGTGACGCGTCACACACAGATTGACAGTACCGCCGCACGCGACGTCATTGCCGCCATGCAGGCATTGGTTAGCCTTGTCGATCCGGCCTGTTTTGACATGGATCCGATTGCTGCCCTTGATGCGCTTGCAGACGGTGATCAATTTGCCCTGTGCCCGTTTGTTTACCTGTACGCCCCTTATGGCCGGGTGGGGTATCGTTCCCATCGCATTGCTTTTCACGACATGCCGTCACTTGGCGCGTCGGGGCCCCTTGGATCGGCACTTGGGGGAACCGGCATTGCAGTTTCATCTGGCACCAAACACCCCGAAATTTGCACCGACTTCGCGCTTTGGGTGGCATCGTCTGACATCCAGCGCGGACTGTATTCCCAGAACAATGGTCAACCGGGAAATGCGGTTGCCTGGGGCGACAAATCGGTGAATGCCCCGGTTGGCGGACTTTATAACAATACCCGCATGACCCACGAGGCGGCATGGCTGCGTCCGCGCCACGCCGGATATATGGCTTTTCAGGAAGACGCATCCGAAATCCTGCTGGATCTTCTTCGCGAAAAAACCACCCCGGATGCAGCCCTTCCCGCCCTTCAGAACCGATTTGACGAAAGCTTCTGCGCATGACTGAACTGTTGCCCCTTGATGGCCTTAAGGTCCTTGATTTCTCGCAATTCCTGGCCGGGCCCTACTGCGCCTTAAAACTGGCTGACCTTGGCGCGGATGTGGTCAAGGTTGAACGCACCGGGCTTGGTGACCTGTCGCGGTATCTGTATCTGACAGACACCAAGATCGGCGGCGAAAGCACGATCTTTCACGCGATCAACCGTAACAAGCGGTCGATTGCGGTTGACCTTAAATCAGACGAAGACAAAGCCCGGCTTCGAAAGCTTGTGGCCGACGCCGATGTGATTTTGCAGAATTTTCGCCCGGGTGTGATGGAACGGCTTGGGTTTGGCTACGAAGACGTCAAAAAAATCAATCCCACCGTCGTTTACGGCACGGTTACTGGCTATGGCTCGGACGGCCCGTGGGTGAACCTGCCCGGACAGGATCTTTTGGCCCAAGCCCGATCTGGCGTTATGTGGCTTTCGGGTGGGCAGGATGACGGCCCGGTGGCAATGGGACTGCCGGTGGCCGATGTGCTTGCCGGTTCCGCACTGGCACATGGTGTTTTGGCCCTGCTTTATCGCCGGGCGACCAAGGGGATCGGTGGGTATGTCGAAACGTCCTTGATCGAGGTTCTTGCCGATTTGCAGTTCGAACTTCTGACGACATGGTTCAATGATGGCAAGCGAACCCCGAAACGCTCCAAGAACAATCCGGCCCATGCTTATCTGGCCGCACCATATGGCGTGTATGAAACCGCCGATGGCTATATCGCCATTGCCATGGGGAAACTTGAAATTGTTGCGCAAATCACCGGTATTGGCACGGACATCACCACGATGGATGCCTTCAAACAACGCGATGAAATAAAGGCCCGCTTGGCTGCACGCCTTAAGACATCAAGCAGTGCCGACTGGATGGAAAAATTCGTCGCCAATGATATCTGGGCCGCCCCGGTCATGGATTGGGATGGTGTGGTTGAAAGCGGTATCTTGCAGAACCTTGATATGGTTCAGGACATCCGACGGGGTGATGTTGAAATGAAAACGACAAAATTGCCCTTACGGATTGATGGCAGCCGTCCGGCATCCTCGAAGGCCGCCCCCGAACTTGGCGAAGCAAATGACCTGCTGGAAAGCGGTTGGTAAGAGACGAAAGATTACTCCCTAAACTCATAAAGCGCGGCTCCGTTGGGAACCGCGCTTTACTTTTGTCTTCGCTTAAAAGACGCTTAGTCGTCCTTGACGCAAACCTGACGCTGCGTACCCAGCTTGTCGATGCCGAGCTCCACCACATCGCCCTCTTTAAGATAGCGCGGCGGTTTAAAGCCAAGCCCCACACCGGGAGGTGTTCCGGTCGAAATGATATCGCCCGGATGCAGGGTAAAGAACTGCGACAAATACGCAATCAGATGCGGCACGCGATAAACCATGGTTGCGGTCGAACCGTCCTGAACACGCTCACCGTTCACATCGAGCCACATGCCAAGCTTGTCAAAATCGCCAACTTCGTCCGGGGTCACGAGCCACGGACCGGTCGGACCAAAGTTGTCCGACGATTTGCCTTTGGACCATTGGCCCGCACGTTCGATCTGATAAGCGCGTTCAGACACATCATTGATCAGGCAAAAACCGGCAACGTGATCCATCGCATTTTCTTCGGAAACGTATTTTGCGGTTTTGCCAATGACAAAGCCAAGCTCTACTTCCCAATCGGTTTTTTCAGACCCACGCGGAATGATGATCGGATCATTCGGACCGCAAATCGCCGAGGTGTATTTGGCAAAGATAACCGGTTCTGGCGGTACTTCCATACCAGACTCAGCAGCGTGATCGGCATAGTTCAGACCAATACAAATGAACTTTCCGGTTTGCCCGACGCACGCACCCAGGCGTTGCGCGCCATCAACCAGCGGCAGCGATTCTGGATCAATCGATTTAAGCGTATCAAGACGGGTCAGAACGTCACCGGCGATATCGCCAACATGCGCTGACAGGTCGCGCAGATTGCCGTTCGCATCCACAAGTGCCGGCTTCTCTGCCCCGCGTTCTCCATAACGTGCGAATTTCATCTTACTTCACTTCCTTCTTTTCAATTTTCGCTTAGGCAGTCCAGCCGCCGTCGACAACGTGAATGACACCGGTGGTAAATCCGCTCTCTTCAGAGGCCAGATAGGTTACCAGTGCTGCTATTTCTTCGGGCTTACCAATCCGGCCCATCGGCTGACGCCCGATAAAGGCCTTGAGCGCACCGTCATAATCCCCGGTCGCACGCAACCGTTCATGCAAGCTTGGGCTGTCGACTGTTCCCGGTGCTATGGCGTTACAGCGAATGCCCTGTTTGACATAATCGTTGGCAATCGCCCGTGTCATGCCCGCAACCGCCGCCTTAGACGCAGAATAGACCAGCCGGTTTACAGGGCCGGTTACCGGCCCCGCGACCGAGGACATATTAATGATCGACCCGTGACCTTTTTCAATCATTCCGGGCAGCACGGCACGGATCATGCGGAACTGTGACTTCACATTCAAGTCGAAAGCAAAGTCCCACTCTTCTTCGGTCGCCTCAAGGATCGTACCGTTATGGACAATGCCCGCACAGTTAAACAGAACATCAACGGTGCCAATTTCGTCCACCAATGACGTGATTGCCGCCTTATCGGTGACATCCAGCTTTCTGGCCTCAATCCCGTCAATTGCGGCCAGTTCAGCAAGGGCTTTGTCGTTGATGTCGGTTGCGATCACACGTCCGCCTTCGGCGGCCAGACGTTCTGCCGATGCGCGACCGATCCCCTGCCCGGCGGCCGTCACCAGACACAGCTTTCCTTCAATTCTTTTCATGTTTCCTCCTCAAACGGTCGGCAGGCACGAAGGCCCGATTGGTTCAAACGTTTTGTATGTCAGAATGAATTCGCGATGACCGAGGATCTCAGACTTGGTTTGGGCGCCTTTTGCGACCGAAATCACCAGATCGTGGATTTCCTGTCCTACCTCCTCAATCGAGCGCAGGCCTTCGATGATTGCGCCTGCGTTCACATCCATGTCGTCTTCAAGCGCGCGGTACGTATCAGGATTGGCGCAAATTTTGATCACGGGTGAAATGGCCGAACCGACAACCGAGCCGCGCCCCGTGACGAAAAGCGTCATATGCGCACCACTTGCGATCATCTCGACGATTTCGGCATTGTCCGAAATATTCGGGAAGCCAAACCGCACTTCACCATCGGGCACCACATCCATCAGGTACAAGCCCCCCTTAGGCGGCACATCACCGGGCTTGATCAGCCCCATGATCTGGCTGTCACCGGATTTGACATAGGCGCCGAGGCTTTTTTCCTCGATCGTTGAAAGCCCGCCTGCGGCATTGCCCGCCGCAAACGATCCATATCCAAGGGTTGCGTAATACCGTTCAGCCTTTTCCACAGCCGCGCGCAGTTCTTTGCCCAATTCGGGCGTTGCTGCGCGTTCGACCATGATGTCTTCGCAACTGATCAGCTCGCCGGTTTCTTCAAAGATACAGGCCGCGCCTTCGCCGATCAGAAGATCAAAAGCCTTGCCCGCCGCCGGATTTCCCGAAATGCCGGACGTTCCATCCGATCCGCCGCAAATCGTTCCGATAATCAGCTCATCAACACCCATCGGAGCACGTTCAACCTGTGCCACCTTGGTCAGTGCCGAACGCACCCATTCTTTGCCGGTCGCAACCGTTTTTGCGGTTCCACCAGATCGCTGGATCACCAAGGTTTCGACCGGACGGTTGGACTCAGATACGGCCTTGGATGCGCGTACCTTGTCGAAACTTTCACAGCCAAGCGACACAAACAGCACCCCGCCGACATTGGGATGGGTACACAGACGTTCCATCATGCGCGCGGCATATTCGTTCGGGAAACAGCCGGGAAACCCGATCAGCTGCACGTCATTATCATCAAAGCCGGCCACAATTTTGGATGCAACGAAATGGGCACATTCAACAAGGTAAGCCACGACAATCGTGTTTCGGATGCCCTTGCGCCCATCGGCACGAAGATAGCCCTGGAATTGTTGTTTCATGATGACACCTCTGCGCTTTGCCCGTTTGCATCCTGCAATGCATAGGTTGGTGTATAGGCCGAACGAATGTTGTGAACATGAACATGTGCACCCGCCGCGATGGCGTGTGTCGCAATGCCGATCGGCATGCCGTATTTCAAGATACGTTCACCCTCAGCAATGTCACGACAGGCAATCTTGTGGGCCAGTGGGATCGCCTGCGTCAGCGTAATAACGCCGCTGACAAGTTCCACGTTGGTCCCCTCTGGTGCCAGTTTTCGGGCGACCAGCACATTGTCGTTCGGATGTAAAAGAATGAAAGGTCCTGTCACGGTCGCATCTCCACCATATAGATATGATCAGCAACAAGGGCGGTCTCGTCCTTTTGGTTTGTCACGGTCAGGCGTTCGGTAACCCGGCCATAACCGGGCCGTTTTTCCATCACTTCTTTATCCGTGATTTCGACACGCGATTTGATCGTGTCACCAATAAACACCGGTTTGACAAAACGCAGGCGGTCATAGCCGTATGAAAATGCGACTGGATTTATAACCGTTGCGGTCAATCCAACCCCGATGGTGAAAACCATGGTGCCATGGGCAATACGCTGACCAAAAGGCAGTGTCTTGCAAAATTCGGCATCAAGATGATGGGGAAAGAAATCGCCTGAGTGCCCGGCATGAACAACGAAATCGGTTTCCGTGATCGTGCGGCCCGTGGTGTCGCGGCAGTCCCCGATTGCGTAATCCTCAAAATAGATAACCTGCTCAAGCATTCGGGGCCTCCTTAATCGGATGCATCGGCTGTGCGGAGCTTTCATAGGCAGCTTCGACCAAGGCCATCGTGTGCCATGCATCCTCGGCGGAACCTTCAAGGTGCGCATTTAAACCACACGCAAACCGCTGAAGCTGTGCGAAACGCCCCTTGAATGCGGCGATGAACCAGTCACCGACCAGTTCGATCTGCCGCCATTCGCCGTCCGTATTGAGCCAAAGTTCGTCCGGTTCACCCTTGGGGTAGTCAAGATTGACCCCGAGCTTCATATAAGCGGCCCCTTTGGTACCGCAAATCCGAAACTCGCAGGCCTGAAATTTCCGGCCAAAAGCATGGTTGTGATTGATCGACAGGTTGCAGCGGATCTGATCGCTGTAATCAAGCATCATGGCACTGCGCGTGTTTGACATGCTTGAGGACGGATGCCCAAGGGTGCACGCATGAATGCCTTTGGGATTGCCCAAAAGGTCGCGCACAAAATCAAGATAATGGATCGAATGCAAAAGAATTTCGACGCGCGGCAGATTGGCAAGGAATTCCCACAAATGCCAGGGCGTATCAAGAGCAAGCCATGCATCAAAATCAACGATATCGCCAAGCAACCCTTGAGCAACCGCATCCTTAAGCGCCAGTGAGTTGGGCGCAAAGCGCAGCTGGAAATTAACCGCCGCCTTGATCTTTTTACGCCGTAAAACAGAGATAATCCGGTCGGCTTCGGCCAAGTCCGACCCCAGTGGTTTTTGGATCAGGGCAATGGCGCCATCCGGCAAGGTTTCAAGCACACCGACAATTGCCGCGGGCGGCACGGCAAGATCAAAGACAACCCCGGTTTGTCCTGCGGCCTCTTTGACCGTGTTAAATGCCTGTGTGTCGGCACCCGATGCGACTTTTTGCGCCTTGGCGGTATCAGGATCAAATATCCCGGCAACCGGGATACCCAGTTCGCGATAGGCTGGAAGATGCGCATCAGTCACGATGGATCCCGCGCCAAAGATCACGACGGGCATCGGTGTTTTGGGCATTTCAATTGTCTGGCGTAAATCAGTCATGATGAAAGACCTCCTCCATCTCAGCCCACCATTCGCCTTCATTGCGGCTTTCAAGGGGGCGCTGTAGTGGCTCACAGAAAGACCACCAACGCTGCGTTTCGGGATCGGCCGCCATTTTTGCCATGTCGGCATCGAAATCCGTGCCTACATATTCGAAATAGGCAAACAGCAGGTTTTCCGGTTCTTTCAGGAAAATTGAATAATTGCGGATATTGCATGCGGAAATCTTGGCAAGCACGCCGGGCCATGCATCGGCATGGAGCCGCTTGTATTGCCCGATGGCATCCTCACCAATGCCAATCAGTTGTCCATGGCGGGTCATTGCTGCCCCTCCTTTATTTCGAATGCGCTGCCTGAAAGAGTTAGGGCAGCAAGTTTTTCGTGATCCCAGTCGATGCCAAGCCCCGGCACATTGGGGGCAAGTGCCATCCCACCTTTGCGCGCCATAGGGGCCGCGATGTCTTCAAGCTGGGGAATATATTCAAGCCACGGTGCATTGGGCACGGCACAGACAAGACTGACATGCAGTTCCATCAAAAAGTGCGGACAGACCGACATGTTATGCGCCTCGGCCATGTGCGCGACCTTAAGCCACGGCGTAATACCGCCGACACGAGCAACATCGACCTGAACAATCTCGCACGCATTGGCACTGACATAATCGGCAAACTGTCCCAAGCTATACAGGCTTTCTCCCACCGCAATCGGCACACGCGATTGCGCCTGTAAACGGGCGTGCCCGGAAATGTCGTCCGATGGCAACGGTTCTTCGAACCATGCGATGTTAAGCTGCTCAAGCATCGGCACACGACGCTTTGCCTCGGCAGCGGTCATCGACTGATTGGCATCGGTCATGATCTCGTACTCATCGCCAAGCGCACTGCGCACCGCTTCGAGCCGGGCGGCATCACCGGAAACAGTTGGTGTTCCGATTTTGACCTTTGATCCGCGAAAGCCGTCTGCCTTTGCGGCCTTGGCATCTTCGACCAGTGCCTTGGGCGGCAGGTGAAGCCAACCGCCTTCGGTCGTATACATCGGCACCGTACTTTTGGCCCCACCCGCCAGAACATGAAGCGGAAGATTGGTTTTGTGACCGCGCATGTCCCAAAGGGCCGTATCAATCGCCGCAAGCGCAAGCGACATGATCGGCCCAACCGCCGTCGCATGAGAACAGAACAAAAGATCACGCCAGACGGCTTCGATGTGGTCTGCGTCCTGTCCCATCAGACGGGGCAGTAACGTTTTTTGCAACAGTGCCAGAACCGATGGGCCGCCATCCCCGATGGTGTAGCTGTATCCCATGCCCTGTGCACCGTCCGCGTCATGGAGCACGACAAAGATCGTTTCTTGTGACTTGAACGACTGAATCGCATCGGTGCGCACGACCTTTGGTTCAAGATCGACCAGAAATGCGTTTGCGCGTGTAATTCGTGCCATCAGATGACCTCAGCGTTTCAGTGCCGCGCCGGTTTCGGCGTCAAACAGGTGACATTTGTCGAGCATGATCTGGAATGTCATACGCTCGCCAGTTTGGACCGGACGCGGGTTGAACATCTTGGCCTGTACTTCTTTGCCCGCAAGCACCGAGAAAAGCAGTGTTTCCGTGCCCAATGGCTCGGTGAGGTTAACTTCCATCTCGACCTCGGCCATATGTTCACCGTGCGGAAGCGCGTGGCCCACCGGCATGATGTTGTCGGCCCGTACACCAAAGGTAACAGGCTGTCCTTCGGCCAGAGAATAGCCCGGCGGCATGGCAATAAGGGTACCATCGGAAAACGCGAGCTTCCCGTCTTTGACAACCGCATCCAAAAGATTCATCGGCGGCGAGCCGATGAATGTTGCAACAAAGGTGTTTAATGGATTTTCAAACACCTCAAGCGGTGTCCCGACCTGTTCAATATGGCCGTCGCGCATGATGACAATACGATCAGCAAGCGTCATGGCCTCGACCTGATCATGGGTGACGTAAATGATGGTCGATTTTAATTTCTGATGCAATTTTTTGATCTCGACCCGCATCTGGGTGCGCAATTTTGCATCAAGGTTTGAAAGTGGCTCGTCAAACAGGAAGACTTCCGGGTGACGGACAATGGCGCGCCCCATCGCCACACGTTGACGTTGCCCGCCAGAAAGTGCACCGGGCTTCCGATCCAGAAGTGGCGTCAACGACAGGATTTCTGCGGCCTTATCGACCGCATCGTCGATTACCGGCTGCGCCTGTTTGGCAACCTTAAGCGAAAAGCCAAGGTTTTCACGCACCGTCATATGCGGATAGAGCGCGTAGTTCTGAAACACCATCGAGATGTTGCGTTCGCGCGGCGGAAGGTCATTAACCACCCGCCCGCCAATCTGAACCTCGCCGCCAGAAATCGCCTCAAGTCCAGCGACCATACGCAGGGTTGTCGACTTTCCACAGCCCGACGGCCCTACCAGAACGACAAATTCGCTGTCGGCGATTTCAAGGTTGATGGAATGAACGACTTCAAGAACGCCGTATTTCTTCACCACATTGCGAAGGGTGACATTCGCCATTTTCTTATCCTTTCACGCCGCCAAAGGTCAGGCCGGCTATGAGGTGTTTCTGCACGAGGAAAGTAAGGATCAGCGCGGGGATAATCATCAAAACCGCAAGCGCACACATCCCCCCCCAGTTAAGGGTAAATTCCGAAGTGAAATCTAAAAGTCCAACCGGCATCGTCTTTGACGTGGTCGAACGCGTTAGCTGGGACGCCAGCGCATATTCGTTCCATGACGTCAAAAAGGCGAAGATACCAGCAGAAGCAATGCCAGAGCGCGCGACGGGAAATTCAACCCGCCAGAAGGCTTGCCACCGGGTACAGCCATCGATCTCGGCGGCTTCGGCCAGTTCCGGGGGAACCTGCCTGAAAAAGCCGTCAATAAGCCAGATCGTAAAGGGAACATTCAGCGCGACATAGGCCATCACCATACCCAGATGTGTATCGATGATGCCAACCCGCGCAAAGATAATGAACAGCGGCAAGGATAGCGCCACACCGGGCACTGCACGCGTCACCATCAGGGCGACAAACACGCCGCCCTTGAACTTGAATTTATACCGGGCAAAGGCATAGCCCCCCGCCATCCCGATCAGAATCGCGATCACGGTCGAGGTCACCGAAATGATCAGCGAGTTGGTAAAATAGGTCAGGACAGGTACGCCCCCCTCGCCAATCCCGCCAAACATTGCGCGGTAATGGTCAAGGTTCAGCTCGTTTGGGATCCAGACAGGCGGTTTTGCCATGATCTCGACCGTTGGACGGAAAGAATTCAACACGATCCAGAGCCCCGGCACACACAGGACCATCATCGCGGAAAACAAACCAAAGAAATGCAATCCCTTAAGGGAATGACGGCGGATGCGGTGGTTCATATTGGTCGCCATTGCTTACGCCCCCATCCCAAGTTCACGCCGGGACTGTGTCAGTTTCTTAAAGAAATACACGGTGAAGAAGATCGCGAGAAAGATCGAGATATAGCCCATCGCATTAGCATACCCCATGCGCGCATCGACGTAGCCCGTCCGGCCAATCAGGGTCCACAGCAGCTCTGTCCGGCGCGCAGGCCCCCCATTTGTCATGATCTGAACGATGTCATAGGCGCGCGCCACATCAAGTGATCGGATCGCCATCGCGATGTATATGAACGGCATCAGAAACGGCAACGTCACATAACGAAATGATTGCAAAGACGTACAGCCGTCAACCTTGGCTGCTTCGAGGGGATCGCGTGGAATGGCATAAAGCCCGGCAAGAATGAGAATCCCAAACACCGATGTTGCCGTCCAGACTTCCGCAAAGATGATCGAAAACATCGCAAGATTGCCATCGACCAACCATGGGATGGCCTGATCGGTAATGCCCAGCGACTGAAGCGCATTGTTCACAAGCCCGACATTGTCGTTAAAGATGAACTTGAACTGGAAACCGACCAAGATCGGCGAGAACATCATCGGGAACATCATCATCGTGCGCAAAAGGCGTTGGCCGCTGGTGACTTTCGACACCATAAGCGCAAGACCAAGGCCCAGCAGCATCTCAAGATTAAGGGCCACGGCCAGCAACAGAACGGTTCGCCCAAAGGCTGCCCAGAACTTCACATCAGTCACGGCTTTTTCGTAGTTAAACAATCCGACCCAGTTAAAAATACTGTCTGGCCGGGTCAGCCGATAGGACGTGAAACTCGAATAGAGCGAGAAAACGAGCGGGATCAGCACGACGGCCGATAGAATGATGATGGCTGGCAATAAAAGAACCAACCACGGAGGGAGCTTCAAGCGCTTCATGAGGATGTCCCGTAGAGCGGCACGGATGGCCCGTGCATTTCAGGCGGATGGAAGATTGGACCGGACGACACAGACAAAACCATGCCGTCCGGTATTTCTGGCTTAGTAGACGCCTTCTTCCTGCATCAACTCGTCAACGGACTCTTGCGCATCGGCAAGCGCCTCATCAACGGTTTTGTCACCAAGAATGGCGGCCTGAAGTTCAGGATAGATGATGTTGGTGGTTTCAATCCAAAGCGGGGTTGGCGGCACCGCAAATGCGGTTGCAGCCGTTTCCTTGAACGCAGCCAGAACTTCGCTGCGATACGGATCGCCTTTTGCCTGTTCGGAAACATAGTCCCAAACAGCGGTTCGTGACGGCAATGGACCAGCAGCACTTTCAAGTTTCTGACTGTCTTCGTTGGTCAGGAAGTCAACAAGTGACGCCGCAGCTTCTTTGTTTTCACAATCTTCGGTCACAGAGAAACCATGGAACCCGGACCAACCGGTGCGCACACCAGCCGAACCCTTGGGTGCCGGGGCGACACCAACATTACCGGCAACTTTCGATGCTGACGGATCGTTAAAGAACCCGGCCCAGCCCGGCCAATCAAGGTTTAATCCGATTGTCCCGGACGCGAACCCGTTTCCAAGGTCATCCCAAAGATAGTTGGTCGTACCAGCAGGAACCGCACCGGCGTCATACAGATCAACAAACCACTGCAAGGCGCGTTTGCCTTCTTCGGAATTGAAAGCCGGCGAGAAGTCGTCGTTAAACAGCTTACCACCTTCGGCAACGACCATTTCGTAATAACGACCAACGATGGCTTCGTCTTTACCTGCATACTGAGTGCCATAGAAGTTCGGCGGATCCGCAAAGAAGATCGCCTGATCTTTTACCTGCGCCCAGGTTTCGGGCACAGCAAGCGGATAGCCGTACTTGTCTTCGAATGCCGCAGCCTTCTCGGCATCTTCATAAAGGTCTTTTTGATAGTAAAGTGCCGAAACATCAAACTGCGCACGCGGCAGCATGACCAGCTTGCCGTCAAAGGTGGCGGCTTTGATGTTGGCCTGCACAAACTCGGCAACCGTATCCTTGCTCACCAAGTCGCCCAGGTCGGTATAAAGTGCCGAATACTGGGATGCAAAGGACGAGTGGTTCGATCCAACACACCAGTCGGTCGTGCCTGCTGCGATGTCGGACTTGAATTCCTTATCCAGTTCGAAGTGGTTCTTCTTGGATATGATGTTCACTTTTGCGCCGGTCGCGGCTTCCCATTCAGGAATGCGGGCATAAAGTGCTTCATATTGCTGCCCACCGATCAGTTTGGCTTCGATGGTCACCCCATCAAATTCAGCCGCCTGGCCGATACTACTGACGCTGACAACTGCGGTTACCGCTGCCGCTGTGGCAAGTATGGCGCTCGACGCGCCCTTTAAAAACGTTCTCACTATTTCCTCCCTAAATGGAACGGTCTTCTCCAACTGGCTTTGGCTTCCGCTGCCGTTATTTTGTTAATTTCATATTCGGAAGCATCTTTTATATTTAAACTTGACTTCGATAGTGAGTCAAGTTGAACTCACCAAAGAAATCGCTTAGCCCGTGAAAAAACACAGGATATCCTGCATATCCCACGTAAAATCCCCAATAAGGCCACGCAAAAAAGATCAGGACAAAGAGGAACCTTCATGTTTATCGACACCCATCTTCATCTGGTTTCCCGTGAACACGTTACATACCCTTGGTTGACGGATGTCCCCGCGCTCAACCGTGACTGGACCTATGATGAGTATGAAAGCACAGCCAAACGCATTGGCATTGCAGGTGTCTTGCACATGGAAGTTGATTGCGCGCCGGAATTTATCGAAACAGAAAACGCCTTTGTCGCCGACCTGATGGCGCGACCGGGGAGTTTGATGCGCGGGGCCATTTCATCGGCCCGGCCCGAAGCAGAAGATTTTACCAGCTTCCTCGATCGCCTCGATCCGAAGGTGGTCAAAGGCATCCGCCGCGTATTACACGTCGTTCCTGATGAACTCTCACAAGACACCGGCTTTCGCGCGAACGTTGGACTGATCGGTAAAAAGGGCCTGCCCTTTGACATCTGTGTCAGCCAACGACAGCTCGACCTAGCCATTGATCTTGCCGACGCCTGCCCCAATACGGTCTTTGTGCTTGACCATTGCGGTGTTCCTGACATTGCCGGGGATGGGTACAAAGATTGGGAAAAATCAATCACACGCCTTGCTGAACGCCCGCATGTAAATGCAAAGATTTCGGGCATTTCGGCCTATGCCGCCCCCGACTGGACGCTTGAGACGCTACGCCCCTATGTCGAACATATTATTGAAAGCTTTGGCTGGGATCGTGTGGTCTGGGGATCAGACAGCCCGGTTTGCACGCTGAATTCGTCGCTGGACCAATGGATGGCCACAACACAGGTCTTGATTGCAGGCGCATCAGAAACCGAACGCGCCGCGTTTGCCCGCGGCAATGCTAAACGGATCTGGAATATTTAGTCTGGAAATAAACTGCGCCAATACTCAAGACTTAAGCCCGGCACAGATCACTGCCTGAAATTATGTCTCGCGCCCCGGCCCTGCACATATTGTCAATTGAGTCGGAATCTGCCGGACCAAACGAATGCCAAGTCTGTTTCATGCCACAAGCATCTAGAACGCCAGACACGGCAAGAACAGGATCAAAAGAATAACACCGACAATCACACTTGGATTGCCCAACCCTGACAGTAACCTACCCGATACCGCATGAGGTACTTGAAGGAAGGGAATGGTGAGCGTCTCTAAAGGCTTCAACCCGACCGAGGTCAAGCCTCCACCATTAGTGGAAATCATGACTGTCGACTTTCAAGCTTGGCGTTTTTTGGGGTTTGGACACGCCTGACGAGCCTAAACTGTCCAATCCTGTCGCCCATCTCAGATTGCGTGGATGTGTGTTGTTGCTGCGCGCAATTTTTGTGTTTTCATTCATGTTTTGCAGCATGCCGGTCAGATCGACCAATTTATCCGCAATGATATGGGTAACTCCATCTTCACGCTGGAGCTTACCGGTAACGCCAAGGACGGTGGCGGTCATGATCTCGCGCCGGAACTTTTCCATGACCTTGCTCCAGACCACCAGATTAACAATGCCCGCCTCATCCTCAAGCGTGATAAAAACCACCCCGGATGCAGTCCCCGGGCGTTGACGGACAATGGCAAGACCAGCATGGGTCACACGATCTCCGTCTTTCAAATTGGGCAGGTCGGATGCCTTGCATATGCCCGCCGCGGCCAACGCATCGCGTAGCATGGTCATCGGGTGCCCCTTTAACGACAGGCGCAGGCTGGCGTAATCCTCAACAATCTCTTCGCCTGGTCCCATGACAGGTAAATCGACCGGCGCTTCGGCCCCGAACTCGGCCGAAACACCCATATTGTGATTGAAGTTCTGGGCTGCTTCAAAAAGCGGTAAAACTGGCGGTGCCTTGCGCCCCTTGCCAAAACGTCGCACCGCCCAAAGGGCCTCACGCCGGGACAGGCCAAGTGACCCGAACGCATCCGCCTCGGCCAGCTTTTCAAGTGCGGCGGGCGAAAGTCCCGTTTGACGGGCCATCAGATACAGATCCTGATAACCGCCCAATGGTCGGTTATCCATCACGGCCAAGGCGTCAAGCGCGCCAAATCCCCGGATTTGGCGAAATCCCAACCGCACAGAATGATAGCCGCCATGACGCCCCAATTCCCGTTCCAGCCGATTGTCCCAGAAACTGTGATTGATATCGATCTCCAACACACGCACACCGTGACTTTTGGCATCCGCAACAAGCTGTGCCGGGGCATAAAACCCCATCGGCTGAGCATTGAGAAGCGCGCAGAGGAACACATCCGGGTGATGGCATTTCAGCCAGGATGACGCATACGCCAGAATGGCAAAACTCGCCGCATGGCTTTCGGGAAACCCGTAATCGGCAAAGCCTTCAATCTGTTTAAAGCAACGCTCGGCAAACTCTTGATCGTAGCCATTCCTGAGCATGCCATTGATAAATTTGTCGCGATGTTCGCCAATCGTACCGGTGCGTTTAAAGGTTGCCATTGCCCGTCTAAGATTGTCGGCCTCCCCCCCGGAATACCCCGCCGCGACAATTGCGATCTGCATCGCCTGTTCCTGAAATAGCGGCACGCCACAGGTGCGCTTGAGAACGGCTTCAAGCTCCCTTGACGGGTAATCAACCTTTTCGCGTTTCATCCGCCGCTGCAAAAACGGATGCACCATTCCGCCTTGAATCGGACCGGGCCGAACAATGGCGACCTGGATCGTAAGGTCATACAAACTGCGCGGTCTCAGACGCGGCAACATGCTCATTTGCGCACGCGATTCCACTTGAAACGTGCCGATGCTGTCGGCCTTGGCCAGCATGTCATACACTTTGCCGTCTTCCTTGGGCAGAGTGGCAAGCGTGTAATCGATATTCTTATGGTCGCGTAACGCATCAAACGCCTTGCGTATGCAGGTCAACATGCCAAGGGCAAGTACATCGACCTTAAGAATCCCCAACGCATCAATGTCATCCTTATCCCATTCAATGGTGGTGCGATCCGCCATTGCGGCATTGGCAATCGGGGACAACTCACAAAGCGGTCCACGCGTAATCACAAACCCGCCTACATGTTGCGAGAGATGGCGGGGAAAGCCGGTCAACTCGCCAGCCAGGCCCAACACGGCTTTCAACCGGGGTTCATCGGGATGAATGCCTGACTGGCGCATCATGTCATCATGTGCCCCCTTACTGCCCGACCCCCAGATGGTTTTGGTCAGTTTGACAATCGTGTCTTCTGACAGGCCAAATACCTTGCCGACATCACGAATGGCACTGCGCGACCGATATGAAATTACGGTTGCCGTCAAACCGGCACGGTCCCGACCATAACGTTCATAGATATGCTGAATGACTTCTTCGCGGCGTTCATGTTCAAAATCAACGTCGATGTCAGGCGGTTCATTGCGCGCACTGCTGATAAAGCGTGAAAACAGCAATTCAACCCTGGCCGGATCAACCGATGTGACATGCAGGCAAAAACAAACCGATGAATTGGCCGCCGATCCGCGTCCCTGACAAAGAATATTTCGCGACCGGGCAAAAGCAACAATGTCATGCACGGTCAGAAAATAGGGCGAAAAGCCAAGCTCATCGATCAGTTTCAGCTCGGTTTCGATTAAAACGCGAACCTTGTCAGGAATGCCATCAGGATAACGTTTCTGCGCCCCTTCCCAAGTCAGGCGAACAAGGCGCTCCTGCGTGCCTTCACCTGATCCATCATTTTCATCGGGATATTCATATGTCAGCTCTGTAAGGCTAAAGCGACATTGATCGGCAATTTCAACCGTTCGGGCCAACCACTGGGGATGGTCGGGAAACAGACGCGCCATTTCGTACGGCGATTTGATGTGGCGCTCCCCATTGGGGAACAGGCGATATCCGGCATCCTCAATTGTACAATGATGACGAATACAGGTCAGGACATCCTGTAATGGTTTACGCGATCGCAGATGCATATGCACATCATTGGTAACCACGGCAGGAATACCAAGATCGGTCTCGACGGCCTCGGTAAAGGCCAGCCTTTCACTATCAAATCCATCCATGAAACGTCCAACCGCTAGCCAGATCTTCCCGGCGAAATAGCCTTGAAGTCGCACCAACTCAAGACGAAAGGCGTCATCAGGCACCTGTGGCGGCACGACAATAAACAGCTGACCTTCGGCATGGTCGAGAATGTCAGAAAGATAAATTTCGCACGATCCCTTGGGGGCACGGCGCTTGCCCACGGTCAAAAGCCGGCACAATCGGGCATAGGCGGCCCGATCCGTCGGATAACACAGCAAGGAGGGCGCATCGACAGGATCAATCCGGCAGCCAACCACATAGTTCAGCCGGTCCTTATAATGCGCATGAGCACTGTGGCCACGCACGACACCGGCCAAACTATTACGGTCGGTAATTGCAATCGCATGCAGCCCCTTGGTTGCGGCACTCAATACCAACTCTTCGGCATGTGAGGCCCCACGCAGAAAGGAAAAATTGCTGCTGACCTGAAGCTCGGCATAGCCGGTTTCATCCGGGATCGCTGGGGGGATGTCTTGCGTCATGGTCTATCCCCCAAACAGGCCATGAACGGACCAGATATCTTGCCCGAACGAGCCACTTCGAAACAGCCACAGCATCCGGCCTTTCTGATCGCACACCCGGAAATAATCGCGGGTCTGCTGGCTTAGGGAAAAGTCATGCCGGTCCAGATGCTCCCACCATTCAGGGCAAATGCGTTCGGGTCCCTCGGCACGCAGAATTTCAACAACCACCTTGCGCCAGCGCAGTCTGATCGGGGTCCCCGTATCACTGCGCGCAAGAATATCGACAGGCTCGGGCGGATCAATCAGGCGCACGGGCCGACGGGGCAGGCTCACGTTATCAAGCCGCATCGGCTTGACCGGTCCCGTAACGGCCTGACGGACGGCCGCCCGTTCAGGCAGGTAGCTGGCATGATGCCCCGGGTAAAACAGGCTATCGTCCGCCCCCAGATGATGCGTGATCCGGTCAACCAATTGCGCAAGGGCGATGGTTCCGCCACTGTCATCCTGCTTTTGATCCAGCCGGACCTGACGAAAGGTGACATGTTCAACCCAGGGCGCATAAAGGACGATCTGCTCAATGCCAAACCCGGCATCCACACCAGGCATTTTTTCCGCAAGAAGCCGCAGGATGTGAAGCTCGATCTGGCACGGACTGCCGGTTGTCACAGCAATCGTATGGGTATGCCCATCGACCTGTATACAGCGCAAAACGACACGGCGCAGACCCAGATTTTCGCGCCGAAGTCTTTCGCACAACTCCGCCATCATGGCTTCAACCGCCTGCACAAGAGTGACAGCATCCCCCAATGGTTCGCCAAAATTGCGTCCGATCAGCCAGCGATGTTCGGGCAATTCAAAACTCAGATGTTCCGGCAGACGGCCATAAAACTGATCAAGGCGTTGCAAAACATCCGGCCCCAGCCGGGTGGTGATGTTCGCACGCGGTAATGGCGTAATATCGCCAAGACGTTTGAGCCCAAGTCGGGAAAGCAAGGTCAAAATATCATCCGTTAGCCTGAGACAGGACACAGGAAATCGCGCAGAAACCGTATGATCGCGCGGCAGATGCAGGATGCGCTGATCGGGCGCATCAGGATGACAGCGCGCCGCCGCCCAAGCCGCCCCGGCGGTATCGGCAATCGCAGCACGCGCATGCATGCCACGTGCCTGCACATCACGCAAAACCTGCCCCAGCATTGCAGCTTCGCCGCCAAATAAATGGCTCCCGCCCGTAATGTCGAGCCATAAGCCCGCGTCCCCCTGCAAGCTTTGGGTATGCAGCATACGGTCTGGTGCTATCCATGGGCTGTAGCGATCCATAAACTGGATCAGACGGGTTAGTTCCGATTGATAACGGTCGGGCTCTTCGGAAATATTCGTCAGATCAGGCAGGATGCTGCGCGCATCGGACAGGCGCATGGCACCATGCAGCCCCGCCTGATACGCAGCACCATTCAATCCGCACACCAGAACGCCTTTGGGATCAACACGCGTGATGATCAGTGGCACATCGGCCTGGGGGCTTTGCCGTGTTTCATTTCCGCACACAGGCGACGTGATCCGATGGCAGTCGATCTTCCATTGCGTCAACCACAGATATAGAAAACGTTGCTGCATTGATCTCAACTCTCCAGCCGCCCGGTCGAACCCCACGTCCCCCGATCAGGCTGAGATGATGAATATTTCCTGTACTATTTGTCTTCCGGTCATCGGAAGGTTCGATTTTCCAGCGCGTTAGCGCACTGGATGGTGCAAGACGTTTGGTCTGTTGCGCCCTTCTCAGCACGATCAAACGGGTCCCGGCCTTCTCACACGCCAGTTGCAGACGTCGGGCCGCCGTCAAACCATAGTCGGTTGTCTCCAGAATAACCGATGCGACCTGCCCGGATTTGGCAACTTCTTCACATGCCCAAAGAGCCGTAACCTGCTGCCCCGTCGTCATCATCAAGGGCGGCGGACCCGATGCCAAGTCAGGCAGGGACAAGTGATAAAACCGACCCTGATCAATGGCCCGCCGCTGCCTGATCCAAAAGACAGATTTGCCACACGGTCCTGTTTCACATTTATTTTCGCCAATCTGCGCAAGATGCCACGCCAGAACCGATGCGGCCCCATCGTCATGGCCGCAAACCACTTCATGCAAGCCAACAGATCGAATACCGACAGGACCAATATGCCGAGATAGCGACACATTCCCAAAGGCATGCGACATCACACCATCCGTCTCACTGATCGGACAAGCAGCCTGCCCTTTCCACTGTTTGTCGAGCTGTGCCAAAGCGGCACGCGCCTCATCAAGCCGTTCAGTTAACATCACACACAACATATGTTCACTATTTGTTCTTTTCTAGGCGCGAACATACCCCAGAGTCAAATTGAAACTCCTGAGTCTCCTTTCTTCCAAGTTATTGCACACTAATAGCTTCTATCGATTTATCTTCTCCTGCCAGAAGCGTATGATAGGAAGATTCAGGAGAACATCATACAGAACAAACAGCTAAGTGTTGTCAGGCCATAATTCCAAATTATGACCGACTGGAAGCATGTAGCATTTACTTAGTGCCAGAAAAGACGACATTTAATTGCATGCACACCAACGAGAAAAGCCTTCAAATGGCTCAGCCGTATTCGCGGAAAACTCTCGATTAGTCTGCAATCACTTGCTATCGCGCTGGAATATCCAGTCATGATCCGGATGGTTTTGGAAACGCCATTTGCGCATCGGTCCGGCCATGACGTTAAGATAATACATCTCATAGCCATATGGGCTGCCGCACGGATGGTGTCCCTTGGGCACCAGAACGACATCGCCATCTGCAACCGCCATGGTTTCATCCAACTCACCATCCTCGGTGAAGACCCGCTGGAACCCAAACCCCTGAGCAGGGTTAAGGCGATGATAATAGGTCTCTTCAAGATAGGTCATGTCAGGATAGTTATCCTCATCATGACGATGGGGCGGATAACTTGACCAGTTGCCTTGCGGGGTAAAGACCTCGGTCACCAGCAGGCTATCGGCAATGTCTTTATCTTCCATCGCAATCGGATGAATATAGCGGGTATTGGCCCCTTTGCCACGCTCAACCAGTTCGATATCACTGATCACCCCTGCCGGGTAATTTCCCTTACCCGGTGCGGTACAAACCGCAAGCGTACAATCGGTCGTGGCCACCGCTTTCCAGTTCGCCTCATTGGGTGCATAGACGCAAGCAGGCGGGATCCGCTCAAAAACGCTCATACGTTTGCCAAGTTCACCGAAATCCTGATCATCGACAGAGATGCTTGCCTTGCCTTCGACCAGAACCAGAATGACTTCACGATCCCCTGTTGCTTCGGCAGCACTTTCGCCCGCTTTCAGGTGATACAGACCAAACCCGACATATCCCCAACTGGCATCTTTGGCGGTAATGTCATGCACCTTGCCCTGTGTTCCACTTGGTTTTCTAAGCAGGTCTGCCATCAGATGTCTCCTTTATCCAGTCTGGTATCCAGTCCGGTTTTCTCGGCCATATCGCGGAGCGATTTCAACCCCAGTGACTGGTATTCAAACGGGTTGCGCACATTGGGGTCCTGTTCGGCCTCAATCACCAGCCAGCCGGAATAACCGTGTTCACCCGCTATTTTCAGGACCGGCTCAAACGCAACGGCACCTTCGGCGTCCCCTGGGACGGTAAAGACACCACGGCGCACACCTTCAAGGAAGCTCAAGCCCTCTTCACGGACCTGTTTGCTGATCGCCGGGCGCACGTTTTTACAATGGATGTGACCAACACGATCCATATAACGGGTCGCCAATTCTTTGGGGTCGGCACCGCCAAACCATGCGTGTCCGGTATCTAGCAACAACTTGGTTTTCGGGCCGGTGTTGGCCATAAAGGCATGAATTTCATCGGCAGTTTCAACAATGGTTCCCATGTGATGATGATAGACCAGATCAATGCCCTGATCGGCACAATAGGCCGCAATTGCCTCAACATCCGCGCCGAACTTTACCCAATGATCATTGTGCAGAACCGGACTGTTGTTCAGAGCAACGTTATCATTTCCATGAATAGCATTTGACGTTTCACATACGATGCAAACCTCGCACTCCATGGCTTTTAGCAAATCGAGATGCGGCTGGATGGCTTTTTTCTCATCCTCGACCGAATGGGTCAGAAGGTTAAGCGAATGCCAGCCAGACACGAATTTAAGACCGTGGGGCTCAAGGGCCGCTTTTAAGGCAGACGGCTCTGTCGGCATTTTGTGGCCTTTTTCAATGCCGTCAAAGCCGATTTTTCCAGCTTCGGACAAACAGGTCTCAAGGCTGATTTCTGCGCCAAGGGTCTGGTCATCATCATTGGACCAGGCAATCGGATTGGTACCGTAAAGGATCATAATTCTAGTCTCCGGGGCGCTGGTTTTTCAGCGCAGCTTCGTAATTTTTGCGGACTTCGTTCACCGTCGGGCGCACCGAAACTTCTGGCACGGCAACATCCCACCAATGGCCACCGGCCTCGGTGCTGGGCAATGGATCGGTATCAATTACAATCGCATAGGATCGATCGGCCTTACGCGCACGTCCCATGGCTTCTTCAAGCTCTGTAACGGATGAAACCTTTTCGGCAATCGCCCCCATCGCACCGGCATGAGCGGTGAAATCAATGGCGGACGGTTCAACATGGCGCGCGGTATCAAGAAGGTTATTAAAGCTTTCCCCGCCGGTCGCCATTTGCAACCGGTTGATACAACCAAAACCGCGGTTATCAAGGATTACCGTAATGATCTTGTGGCCCAGCATCACACTGGTCGCCAGTTCGGAATTCATCATCATGTAGGACCCATCTCCCACCATGACGACAACTTCACGATCCGGACGCGCCATCTTCACGCCAAGGCCACCGGCAATCTCATAGCCCATGCAAGAAAAGCCATATTCAACGTGATAGCCATTCGGCTTGGCCGATTTCCAAAGCTTGTGCAACTCGCCGGGAAGCCCGCCGGCGGCACAGACCACAATCGCATCTTCATCGGTACTGCGCTGAACCGCACCGATCACCTGCGCATCGGTTGGCAACGCATTGCCGGTTGGCAGGGCTGTGACATCATCAACTGCCTCAATCCAGCTTTTCTTAAGCGCCGGATCAACGCTACGTGCTTGATGCTCGCCCAGCGCGTTGCTGAGTTCAGCCAGTGTTACCTTGGCATCGCCAACAACCGAAATTGCATCATGTTTTCGGGCGTCATAGGCCGCAACATTAATCGACAGAATGCGATGGTTCGGTCCTTTAAACAGCGCCCAGCTTCCCGTCGTAAAATCCTGAAGGCGCGTGCCCAACGCAATGATCAGGTCCGCCTCTTCGGCAACGGCATTGGCACTACTTGCCCCGGTGACACCGATGGACCCAAGGTTGAGTGCGTCATCCCACGCCAAGGCGGATTTTCCCGCCTGAGTTTCAGCCACGGGGATATTATGACGATGGGCAAAGTCGCGCAGATCATCACATGCATCGGCATAATGCACGCCACCACCGGCAATGATCAGTGGCTTTTTTGCCGCCTTGATCGCCGCAATCGCGGCGTCAATCTGGTCAAGATCTGCACGCGGGCGCACCTGTTTCCATGTTTTTTGCACAAAGAAGTTTTCTGGCCAATCATAGGCTTCTGCCTGAACATCCTGACAGAACGCCAATGTGACCGGACCACACTCCACCGGATCAGTCAGTACAGCCATCGCACGTGGCAATGCGGTCAAAAGCTGTTCCGGGCGGGTGATCCGGTCAAAGTAACGACTGACAGGTTTAAAGCAGTCATTGGCCGAAATCGTACCATCGCCAAAATCTTCTATCTGCTGCAAAACCGGGTCAGGTGCGCGATTGGCAAACACATCACCGGGCACAAGAAGAACCGGCAAACGGTTCACATGCGCCAGTGCCGCAGCGGTCACCATATTGGTCGCCCCCGGCCCGATAGAGGTCGTCACCGTCATCGCACGTTTGCGATTGGATGCCTTGGCATAGGCAATGGCGGCATGCGCCATGCCCTGCTCGTTATGACCGCGCCATGTCGGAAACTCATCGCCAATACCGTGCAAGGCCTCGCCAAGCCCGGCGACATTGCCATGCCCGAAAATGGCCCAGCACCCACCAAAGAAGGGATCGCCATCACAGTTCATCTGACAACTAAGGTACCGCACCATTGCTTGGGCGGCGGTTAATCGAACGGTTTTCATGCCGCTCCTCCCGATTTTTTGCGCGCTGCGTCCCAGGTATCACACAGGGCGCGATATTTATTTGCCATTGAGACAACGGCATCTTCGTCCGTGATCGTACCGCTTAACCATTCGCGTGCAACACCGGCAAAGATGGTCCGCCCAACGGCAAAGCCCTTGACCATGTCATACCGTGCCGCAACTTCGAAGCTTTCGACAAGCTCTGCCTCTGGTGCTTCAAGGCCCAGTACCACAATACCCCGACAATAAGGATCATTTTTGGCAATGGCATCACAGGCATTGCGCCATGCCCCATCCGATTTCATCGGCTCAAGCTTCCACCAGTCGGGATAAACCCCGATATCGTAGAAACGTTCAATCACCTTGGCCGTGGTTTCATCATCGCAGTCGCGTACTTTCGACGGAATGACTTCCAGCAGGAATTCCAGCCCGTTGGCCCGTGCTGCATCGGCAAGGCGGACAATGGTTTCTTCCTGATCGGTCTTGGTCTGTGCGTCGTCATCGGGATGATAAAAACACAGGACCTTAACCACATGCTCGACCGGCCATTCTGCAAGCTTGGTACCAAGATCCGGTCCAATTTCAAGCTGCAAGGGCCGCGATCCCGGCACTTCGACCGGACGTCCAATCCAAAGCTCGGTTCCCGCGGCCGCATAAAGCGCATCACGACCCAATCTACGATCACACAGAATGCCGTATCCAGCCTTATCACCAGATACCGTTCGCGCCGCACGAAGGCAAAGTTCCTTGAACGGTCCAATGCGGTCACGGGTAACTTTTAGCTCATCAGCCAAATCTTCAAGCTGCATGCGATGGTCAAAGGCAAAGACCCGCATTTCCGGCCATGTGCCGGTTCGGTTGGTTGACCAGTGGATTTGTTCAAGCTCTGCGTCATTGCGCAGTTCCGGGGTTTTCATTCCACGATCAAAGAAGAATTGAAGTTCTTCCCAACTCGGGTAGGCAGGCGTACAGCCATGGCGAGACACCGCAAACGCCCCACATGCATTGGCGTATTTAAGTGACGTTTGCCAATCCTGATCGGTTAGCCAGCCTTTGAGCAGACCCGACATAAAGCCGTCACCCGCGCCAAGGACGTTAAAGACATCAACCGCAAACCCCGGCCCCGAAATCCCATCATCAAGGTTCGTACCGATTTTGTCGGCAAAGGCCACCGCCCCCATCGGACCGCGCTTACACACAAGGGTCGCCTTCGAGATACCCCGAACATTCTCAAGTGCCTTTAGGGTGTTTGTCGTTCCCCCGGCAATGTGGAATTCTTCCTCGGTCCCTACGATCAGATCAAACAAATGCAGGGTTGCCTGCAATTCCTTGGTCACCGTGTCCGACGCAATGAAACGGTTTTCACCATCCCCATGTCCCGACAGCCCCCAAAGATTGGGACGGTAATCAATATCAAGGGCCGTTTTCGCACCACCATCGCGCGCCAGTTTTACCGCCTTAAGCACCGCAGCACGGGTTTTGGGATGCGATAGATGCGTTCCCGTAACCGTGACACAGCGTGCATCCGAAATGAAATCAGGATCGATATCCTCTTCGCAGAGCGCCATGTCCGCACAGTTTTCGCGATAGAAAATCAACGGAAACTGTTCCTGATCGCGCACCCCAAGCAACACAAGTGCGCTCAGACGTTCCGGGTCGGTGACCACACCACGGACATCAACGCCTTCAGCGACAAGCTTCTCGCGGATAAACCGGCCCATATGCTCATCCCCAACACGGGTGATCAGCGCGGATTTAAGCCCCAAACGCGCCGTACCACATGCCATATTGGTCGGGGACCCGCCGATATATTTGTTGAACGACACCATGTCCTCCAGACGCCCGCCAATCTGGGCCCCATAAAGGTCAACCGACGACCGTCCGATCGTGATGACATCAAGCCGCTTCATCAAACTGTCCCTCCGAGCGACCCTTCGAGCTGGGCAAGCTCCTGTCCGCCAGCCATCATATCCTGCAGTTCTTCTGGCTTTATTTCGCCGCGCTTTGCCGTGCCATGGGTTTGGCCACGGTTCAACACGGTAAATCTGTCACCCACAGCCATTGCATGACGCACGTTATGGGTAATGAAAATCACCCCGATCCCGGACTTGCGCACCCGATCAATGGTCGCCAGAACATTCGATGTCTGACGCACACCAAGGGCGGATGTCGGCTCATCAAGGATCAGGACCTTGGCCCCGAAATGAACCGCACGCGCAATTGCAACCGTCTGGCGCTCGCCGCCTGAAAGGGTCCCAACTGCTTGTTCTGGCTCACGCAGGTTAATCCCCATGGATGACATTTCATCCATGGTAACCTTGTTGGCGTGTTTGAAATCGATCCATTTGAACGGGCCAAAACTTTTGCGCGGCTCACGTCCCATCCAGAAATTGCGCGTAACCGACATAAGCGGGATCATTGCCAAATCCTGATAGACCGTGGCAATCCCGGCTTCCATCGCATCCCGCGGGCTGGAAAATGCGACATCCTGACCGCTAACCCGCATCACACCCTTGGTCGGTTTGTGAACCCCCGACATGGTTTTGATAAAGGTCGATTTCCCGGCACCGTTGTCGCCCAGAAGACAATGACACTCCCCTTCCATGACATTGAAGGAAACACCTCCAAGGGCGATGACAGGACCAAAATGTTTTTCGATATTGTCCATTTCAATCAAAGGCGTGCTCATCACCGTTCTCCCGTAATCATGCGGCGGATATAAGTATTCATGATGACAGCAAAGATCAGGATACCCCCAAGGAATACGCGGAAAAGCGAGCTTTCAGCACCAGCAAAGAACAGGCCCTGCTGAACCACACCAAAGATCAGCGCGCCTAGTGCCGCCCCGATCACAGAGCCATATCCACCGGTCAGAAGTGCTCCGCCAATGACCACACAAATGATGGCTTCAAATTCCTTGAGCAAACCACGGTCTGCTGCGGCTGAGCCGAATTCCATCACCTGACAGGTGGCAAACACAGTCGCGCAAAAGGCCGTAAACATGAACATCAGGATTTTAACCCGGTTTACCGGAACACCGACATAACGTGCTGCCTGCGCATCACCACCCGATGCAAAAATCCAGTTCCCGAAGCGGGTTTTGGTCAAAAGCCAGTGACCAAAAATAACAAGCCCAAGCGCCCAGACAACCAGCATCGGAATACCATCAACCACCGGCTGGCCCATGCGCGATCCACGGGTAAAGGTCTCGATCACACCAATATCGCCCAACCACTGGAAGAACCCCTTGAAGATCACACCGCCAAACAACCATGCCAACGGGTCGCCTTCGGCTGCTTCTTTCACGCCACCAATAATGGTCTGGCGGGTCGTCAAAATGGAAAGCCAGATGGTCAGTCCGCGCAGAATATACAAAAATGCCAGTGTTACGATGAAACTGGGCAGGCCGGTTTTGATGACAAGGAACCCGTTGAGCGCCCCAATTGCCATGCACACAACAAATGCTGCAATGATCGAAAGCCACACCGGCAAGCCCCATTGCACCGACAAAATGGCAATGACCACACCGGCAAAGCCGATCATGGAACCGACGGAAAGATCAAATTCGCCTGCAATCATCAACAGGCAGGCACCGACCGCAATGATCGCGAACTGCGCGGAAACAACGCCCCAGTTCTGAACACCTTCGGCGGAAAACATGCCGCTATCACCGGCAATCATAAAGAAGAAAACAAAGACCAGAATCGTACCGCAGATCGCTCCGAGTTCGGGCCTGATCATGGCACGGCGAATGGCTGAGACTTGCTTGATCCGCTCGTCCGACATGGCATTACTCTTTTAACTGATAGAAGGGGTGGCCAGGGGCGGCCAAACTGGCACACCCCTGACGGGAGGGAGGTTTAACGATATTCGCCGGCGTATTTTTCGACCTGCGCAATATTGTCCTTGGTGATGAAACCCGGACCCGAGTTGATATGACCGGACGGCAGAACGCCGTAACGGGCATAGTTGGTCAGAATGACGACCGGCAGGTAGCCCTGCAGATACGGCTGCTGATCAATCGCAAAGTCGATTTCGCCCGCTTTGATCGCATCGGCAATCTCGGATGAAAGATCGAATGTGCCAAACATGATTTCGCCAGCCAGACCGCTATCACGAAGGGCTGCCAAGGTGGGATGGGCGGAATTCGGACCAAGGGTCAGAACTGCATCAACATCCTGATGGGAATTCAGATATGCGCTGACCTTGTTTTTGACTTCCGACGGATCCTGACCGCTATCGATCATCTGGCTGCCAAGCTCAACACCAAGGGCATCGGCAAAGCCACGGCAACGTTCGACAGACGCAGGGTTGGTGATGTAGTGGTTCACACAGACAAAGCTTTTCGCACCAGCTGCGGCTGCGCGCTTGCCTGCGCCAAAACCGGCATCATATTCTGGCTGACCGACATGCATCAGTGCGCCGAGTTCTTCGGACTGTTCCTGAGTACCAGAGTTAATCGTGATAACCGGAATGCCCTTATCAACAGCATCTTTAACCGGCCCCTGAAGGACGTTAAAGTCTGCGATGGTCACAATGATGCCATCCGGATTGGTTGCACTGGCCTGTTCGACAATACGTGCCATGTCGGCCAGATCGCCGGTCGGTGGATTGCGATATTCAACTTCGACATTCATCTGGTCACCGGCGACCTGAATGGCATTCTTGATCACGTTCCACCAGCTATCTGAATCCGGTGCGTGGCTGATCAGAACAAATTTTTCATTTTCTGCGGATGCAGTCCCGGTCAAACCGGCAAATGCAAATGCTGCTGCCGCAACGGCAGTAAGCGCCTTTTTCATGAGTGCCTCCCTAGTGGCTGATAACGTTGGGGTTATCCCATTAGATTTATATGATTTCCCGGCAATCGGTCGTCTTAATGCGTCCTTCTTGCCCATGACGGTGTGGGTCGAACCCGATTCTTGAAACCGGTAATAGAATTTTTGTTCTATTTTTATGTAAGATCAACATTTTTTTTCTATTGCGCTGCAAAATCGCGATATTTCGAACGCAGCGCACGGCTCTAAATCTCCGATAACCGCCACTTAAATACCCTGCAAAATTCTGCGACGGCACCCTCTGTAGAGAAGGCCGAAAACGCTACAAACTCACGAATTCACGTGCTTTCTGAACGACTCGAATGCCGGGGATAGCTCCGCCAAAACAAAACCGGCACAACCTGATGGCTGTGCCGGTGAAAAATCAAACCACTTAGGCACCTTTTGAAATCAGACCGGGATTTCCTTTGCCACATCCACAGTCCGCCCTTCGCGTGCGGACAAGGCGGCGGCCTCGGCAACGATCAGCGCATTGATGCCATCCTGCAAGGTCACCGGAAGCTCGGTGTCCCCCTCAACACCTTCGATGAAGCTGTTCCATTCGATTTGATAGGCTTTGGCATAGCGCTCAAGGAAGAAATGCTCGGGCTTGGCTTTGGTCGCACCGGCACGGGTTATGATCTCGACCGTGTTTTCCAGAACATTGTGCGCAACCAGCAAGCCTTCCGATCCCAGAAATTCTATGCGCTGGTCATAGCCGTATGCAGCGCGGCGGCTGTTTTTAATCACCGCCATGCGCCCGCCGGAAAACTCAAGTGTGGTAATTGCCGTATCAAAATCACCAGCCTTGCCGATTTCCGGATCAACGATGCTTGAGCCGATTGCCGTAACTTTTTCCGGCAACTCGCCATAAATCCAGCACGCCATGTCAAAGTCATGGATCGCCATATCGCGAAAGATACCGCCCGAAACCTTTACATAGCTGACCGGTGGCGGGGCGGGATCGAACGATGTGATCGACAGTAATTCACCCTTGCCGATTTCACCCTTGTCGAACGCTGATTTCAGGCTGTTGAAATTGGGGTCAAAACGCCGGTTAAAGCCGACCATCACAGGCTTTCCGTGCGGCTTGCAGCGCGCAAGGCAATCAACCGCACGCCTAAGATCAAGATCAACCGGCTTTTCACACAGCACTGCCTTTCCTGCTGCGGTTGCCGCCTCCATCAGATCGGCATGGGTATCGGTCGATGTTGCGATCAAAACCGCATCAATCGCGGGATCAGCAATAATTTCTTCGCTGGTGCGCACCACCGCGCCATGTGCACGTGCAAGGTTCTGTGCGGCGTCATCAAATTTGTCAGACACGGCAACCAGATCACTTTGCGGATGGGCGACAATATTAACCGCATGGACCTGACCAATACGCCCTGCGCCCAGCAAACCTATTTTAAGCATTCCGTTTTCCTTCCCTTCGGCGGTGTCGCCATGGTCTTGCGGATGTCTTTTGCATCCGTTTTTGGTGACATGTATTCCATCAACACATGCCATGAATGGAATATTTATTCTGTTTTATAAAGTTTTCAATAATTATTTTCCATAAGCCAGTTTGTCACGTTTTGCCCCAACCGAAACCGCCAGCGCGATTGCCAATGAAATCGTTGCTGAAAGCGCCCTAAAGGCACCCACATCAACCTCGGAAACCGACAGCATCAGCGCGTCGGTTTTACGCATTGGTCCGCTTAACGCATCGCTGATTGCCACCACCTGACTGCCTATGTCATGGGCATAAGCCGCCAGATCAATCGTTTCCTGTGAATAGGGCGCAAAGGTAATCGCGATCACGACGTCGCCTGTGCGGATCGCATGCCGGGGATTAAGGTTCCCCACACCATCATGCAGCACCGCGGCGATGTCCATTTTCTCAAACGCATAGGACAGATAGCTCGCCACGGGAAAGGCACGACGAAATCCGACCACATGGATCATCGGGGCCGCCGCCAGCACATCGACCGCCTTTTCAAGGGTTTTCAGATCAACCGTTGAGGCGAGATTCTCAAGCGACAGACGCCCTGCCTCAACAAACTCGGCCAACAAGGCACTGGGACTGTCATCGCCGGTCGCGCGCAGGTTCTCAAGCCGGGTGGCATAATCAGGCCATTTCTGCGCATAGGTTTCGCGAAACATTTTCTGCATTTCAGAAAAGCCGGAAAACCCCATCAGTTGACAAAACCGCATGAAAGCCGATGGCTGCACCCCGGCCCCTATCGAAAGTTCAGCAACGGTCGACACCGCAATCCGGTCGGTATTTTGCGCAACGAATTCGGCACATTGGCGCAGCCTTTTGGGCATGGTTTCCGATATTTCAGCCAGCCGGTGATTGAATTCTTCAAGCGAAACGGGTGCGGTCTGATCACTCATGGCGTTTTGTTTTCCTGTCTTGATTCTGCTTGACGCACGTTGCGTTCCATGATCATCCATTAAATAGAACAAAAATTCTATTTTGGCTAGATGAGGAGTTCCAACAAATGAAATCGCTTGGCATTGGGTTGATTGGAACCGGTTTCATGGGCAAGGCCCACGCTTTGGCCTTTGGCGCAGCAAAGGCCGTCATGGGGGATGTTCCCGATTCTCATCTGGCTGTGTTGTGTGACACACCGGCTGACAAGGCCACGCAAATGGCAGACCAGTTCGGTTTTGCTCACGCAACCGATGACTGGAAATCTCTGGTTACCAATCCGGATGTCGATATTGTGTCGATCACCACCCCCAACACCCTGCATTTCGACATGGCAATTGCCGCAGTCAAGGCGGGCAAGCACGTCTACTGTGAAAAGCCACTGGCACTCACCCTTGATCAGGCCCGCGAAATGCGGGACACCGCCCGTGCGGCCGGGGTTAAAACCATGGTTGGCTATAACTACATCAAAAACCCCGCCTTCACCCACGCCTGCCGGTTGGTGCAAAGCGGTGAAATCGGCGACATCGTTCATTTTCGTGGCTGGGTGGATGAGGACTATCAGGCAGACCCGTCCCTGCCCTGGACATGGCGCGCAAAACTATCGGAGGCCGGGTTGGGGGCACTTGGTGATTTGGGCTGTCATCTTGTCTCGATGGCCTATGGCCTTGTTGGCCCGATTGAAAGCCTGATTGCCGACATGCAAACCGTCCATGCGACCCGTCCGCTGGCCGATGGCACCGGACGTGCCAATGTCGAAAACGAAGATACCGCCTCTGCACTGGTGCGCTTTGCCAATGGGGTTCAGGGCAGCCTTTCGACATCCCGTTCTGCCTGGGGACGTAAGAACCGTCTTGCATGGGAAGTACATGGTACCAAGGGCATGATCTGCTTTGATCAGGAACGCATGAACGAACTTCAAATCTACTGCAACACAGGCGATACATCACAGCTGGGCTTCACTACCATCCTGACCGGTCCGGAACACCCGCCCTATGGCCAGTTCTGTCCAGCACCGGGACATCAGCTTGGCTTTAATGACCTCAAAGTCATCGAAGCCACTGCCCTGCTCCGCGCCATCCGCGACAAGCATGCCGCCTACCCGGATTTCGACCACGCCTATGAGTTCGAAAAAACAATCCACGCCATCTCCCAATCCGCCCGAGATGGTCTGCGGGTGTCACTCTCGGATTTATAACCCCGAATTATGACAAACGGGTCGGTTGATCGGCGAGGAATGGAATTCTGTCGGGAGAAATGGTGTCCATGGGCAATAATCATATAATATGATTATTGCCCATTGTCGTGTGCCACAAAAGCTGACATTTGACTTCCCGTGAAATCAACAACTTAGCATTACAGAATGCCAGATAAGTTGTCATCGATTGTCACAAAAGATGACAAAAACCTGCAGAATTGACAGAAAAGCTGACATTTCTATTGCCCAGCTTCAAAACAGCTCCCGACGTTGATTGATTTCTTCATGTTCAACTTTGCTCAGCAGCTTGGAAGTCGCACCTATCGAAATAAAGACGAGCTCTTCGTTCATCTACTTGAGAAATTGAGAGTGGTCTCACGCAGACCTGCAATGCAGGGCAAATTTCGATAGGTATATGCTTCCTCGGGACCAACCGAACATCGCTGCCGGTCAAACAGTAGAAGAACAGGTAGATAAAACTACAATAATCAAGGAAGCAGAAGCACTTGAACGTCGGCCACGTTCGTGCCTGTTGCACCAGTGACCAGTAGATCATGTGCGCGGCTTAGCGCTTCATGGCTGTCATTGTTTCTGAGCAACGCATCAAGGTTCCCACCTGCGTCCGCGATCCGTTTCAGCGTGCCTTCGTCAACCAATGCGCCTGCCGCATCTGTCGGACCATCTCGTCCATCTGTCCCCCCCGAAAGGAACACCCAGTTATCTTGCAAGGTGTCTTTTGCTGCCAAGGCAAAGCGAAGCGCTAGTTCCTGGTTGCGTCCGCCGCGTCCCGATCCTTTGATCTGGACGGTTGTTTCTCCGCCGAAAATCAGGGCTACCGGCCCTTTGGCAGATCGCGCTGCAGCGATAACTTCCGTCGCTGCCCTTTCGACATCGCCAACAAGGGCATCACTAACAATGTGAGCGTCAAAACCTTTGGGGGCGGCAGCCAACATCGCTTCCAGACTTTGCCGGTTTGACCCGATCAGATGATTTGATGCCGTTGGCAGATCAATTATCGGCGCGCTCTTGACCAGATGATCGCGAATGCTGGCCGGGACTTTATCCCAAATCCCCAACGACTTCATAAGCGATACAGCCTGCTGGGGCGTTCCAATCGGTGCCACAGTAGGACCAGAAGCGATGGCCCGCAAATCGTCACCGATTACATCGGACAGCAGTAAAGCATGCACTTCGGCTGGCGCCGCAAACCGTAAAAGACCGCCCCCTTTAAGATCATCAACCTGCTGGCGAATCAGATTCATGTCGTTGATCGCAAGCCCGCTGGCAAGCAGCACGTCATTCAAGCTGCCGTAATCTTCGACAGAAATGCCACCGGCAGGCGCTATCATCAGCGATGACCCACCGCCTGAAATCAGCGCAACAACAACATCGCCCTCGCGTGACGCCTGTAAAAAATCAATGACGCAACGGCCAGCATGCGCGGAAGCTACATCGGGCACCGGATGCATCCCCGCTATGACCGTCGTGCCGACGAGGTCACACATGTTTTCCGGATTCGTCACGACAAGAGCATCATGTACATCAGGTATCGCGCTTTGCGCCGCCCGCATCATTGGAATAGCAGCCTTGCCAATCGCCAAAACAATGCACCGCCCCCCTTTTTTTGAGGGCAGCGGGCTTACTGCGAGTTGCCGGCGCACACCTTCTTCCGGATCGGCCCTTTTAACGGCAGCGGCAAACATGTCTTTGGCATGTTCCCGCAATTCTGCAATGCCCTGAGAGCCTAAGGTGCCTTGATCTGTGGTGTTCATTTTCTACCTTCATGTGTCTGGTACATCTCAACTGCCTAAGACCCGTTAATGAATTCCACCGGCCACAGTGAAACCGCGGGCACGTAGGTGATGATCATTAGGGCGGCAAAAACTGTCAGAACAAACCACAGCAATTGAGGGATAATTTTCTCAACCGGCAGCTTGGCAACAGCACAGGCCGCGAAAAGATTGACGCCCAATGGGGGCGTAATCATGCCAAGCGCAAGGTTAACCACAATGATCAGCCCGAAATGAACCGGGTCAACGCCATAAGACATTGCAACTGGTGTCAATATCGGAGCCAAAACCAATATCGCTGCTGCGGTCTCAATGAACATACCGACCACGAGAAGCAAGAGATTCACAGCCAGAAGGAACGAATATTTACTTTCAAACATCCCCTTGATTGAGCTGGCAATTTCATTGGGCAAGCCTGAACGGGCAATCAAAAATGAAAACAATGCCGCAGCCGAGATAATCAGCATGATTGCCGATGTTGCAATGACCGTCGACCTCAGGATCGGATAAAGGTTTTGCACCTTCAGTTCGCGATAGAACACCCCACCAACAACGAGTGCAGCCACCACAGCAGCAGCACTGGCTTCTGTTGGAGTGAAAACCCCGGAATAGATACCGCCAAGAATAACGAAGGGAACCAGAAGCGCTGGCATTGCCGAAAACAGAGCTTTCAGGAACCCTGGACGATCATCCTTGCCAAGCTTGCCGATCCCTCGAAGACGGCACAAAATCAGAACCAGTGCCATCAGTGATCCGGCGACCAGCATCCCTGGACCAAGCCCTGCAACGAACAAGTCACCAATCGATGTTTCGGTGGAAACACCGTAAAGAATGAGCGGAATGGAAGGGGGAATAAGAACCCCAAGCTCGGCGGAGCTGGCCTGGACGGAGGCCGCGAAAGGTGCAGGGTAGCCTTGCTTAACCATTGCAGGTATCAGGATCGCACCGATGGCAAAGGTCGTTGCAACCGAAGAGCCGGAAACGGACGCAAAAAGCATACATGTCAAAACACAGGAGGCAGCAAGACCACCCTGAATACCGCCAACAACTGATTTGGCGAGTTCAACCAGACGATAAGAAATGCCGCCCGCCGACATAAGGTTCCCGGCAAGAATAAACAGCGGGATCGCCATCAGGGGAAAACTGTCGAGACCGGCGAACATCCGTTGCGCCACAAGTAACAGCGGAAGGCGGCCATGGACCTCTATGCCGATAACCGACGCCAAACCGATTGAGATCGCGATCGGCACACCGACAACAAAGAAGATCAAAAGAGACAGAACAATTGCTGTATTCACTGGGCTTCCTCCCAATGATCAACGCAACCATGTTGAATAGCCCTGATTGCACTGCCCAGTGCCGACATCAAAATAAAGACAGATGCCGTCGGCAATGCCGCATAGGCCCAAGACATTGACAGATCGAGACCGGCAACCGTTTGGCGCGCAACGCGCCCGGTCATGGCCCAGCCTTGCCAAAACAGGATCGCAAAGAAGATGATGGTCAGCGCCGTGGCAACCAGATAAAGAGCAACACCAAACTTGCGCGGCAACACCCTCTGAACAAGATCGACGGCAATCATACCGCCCTCGCGGATCGCAGGGGCCACGCCCATAAATACCCCCCAAATCATAGCAAACCGTGTGATAACCTCCGTCCAGGTAGACGGGTGGCCAAAAATGAAACGGGTGGATACCTGATAAACTGCAAGCCCGGCTGCGATCAGCAAAAATGCAATGGCACACACAAGAGCGAACTGCGTCGCGGCCGTCTCGACACGCAAAAAAAGCTTCATCCGAACGTTTCTTCCAAAAAGAAAAAAGGACCAGCGCATGGCGCGCTGGTCCGGTCACAAAATCAGGCGTTATTTGACGGCCTTGATCCGCTCGATCATCTCAGAACCATATTGGTCTGTATAAACGGCGTAGGATGCTTCTTCTGCCAGTTTTGCAAACGGTGCCTTATCGACGTCAGTCAGAACCTCCATACCGTGTTCGCGCATCATGGCGACCCCGCTATCTTCAAGACGGTTGACCTCAGCGCGGTTCGCTTCAACCCCTGCCTTCGCTGCCTCGTAGAACCAACCTTTTTGTTCATCACTCAGCCCCTCGAACAAGGCAGGTGATGCAAGGAAAATGGCCGGTGAATAGACATGACCAGTCAGAGATGCGTATTTCTGCACTTCCCAGAACTTAGAAGCCGAGATCACGGTAACCGGGTTTTCCTGACCATCAACAACGCCTTGCTGCAGGGCACTAAACACTTCCGGAAATGCCATCGGTGTTGGCGCGGCCCCCATGCCCGAAAAGGCGGCCATATGGACTTTGTTCTCCATGGTGCGCAGCTTAAGACCATCCAGGTCACCGGGCGTTTTCACAGGATGAACATTGTTGGTAACATGACGAAAGCCATTTTCGGCCCATGCCAGGCCAACCAGATTATTCTCATCGACCTTTTTGAGTAATTCCTGACCGATCTCTCCATCAAGCACCTTGCGGGCATGATCATAGTCGCGGAACAGGAACGGTAGATCAAAGGCGTAAACTTCGGGAACGAAGTTGCCAAGCGGCCCGGTCGACACCATGGCCAGATCAACCGAGCCGATCTGCAGCCCTTCGATCAGGTCGCGCTCGCCGCCAAGCTGACCGGCAGGTGCCTGTATTCCGGTAAACTCACCACCAGAAAGCTCTTCAAGTTTGTCAAAGAATGCTTCGGCGCCAACGCCGAAATGCGAGGTCTCGGAAGTAATTGTGCCAAGGATAAGTTGCTGTGCGGCCTGCACTGGTGTGGAAAGCGCGAAGGCAATCGCCGCACCGATAATAAAGTGTTTCATCTTGTTTCCTCCACTGATGTCTATGCGAAAGTCTTGTTATGCTTGGGCGATGGCCCCGCTTTCGTCTAATAGACTTGGTTATGCGCCTGATCCTTTATGGATGGCGCGTTTCAAACAGTTGGTTCGCTGTTCTGGAAGTCATGCCCGTACCTAGCCGTCCGGGCATGACACCCCCTCTGTCATTGCGCTGCTTCGGGCAGCACGACGACCTCGTAAAGTCCAAGCTCAGGCAGCTCAAGCACGAGCGCGCCATCTTCAGTTTGGCCTTCAATTTCTTTATCCGACTTCAGAAGCCGCGCCGGACCGACACCATCCTTTATCCGCAGGACACCGCCCGAGATTGGCAAGTGCGGTCCAACGGATCGGGTTCGCATCCCGCTTTGATTGATCAAATGAATGACCAGGCCTGCATCCGACCGTCCAACGACAATTTCAACCTGATCTGGCAACTCAGCCGTGACCGTCGGGGTCGCAAGATCGGCAACACAATCGAGGAAGAAATCCCTGATTTCGGTCGTCCCGAATTCGCGATAGGTATGACCAATGGTCCACGGAAACTGGGTAACACTGCCACCATTGATCAACCGAACCGCAGCTGGGTGGTCGCTAAGGATATGGCCATAACACTTTTCGGGTGGGCCGAACGGCGCTTGCGGTGCAAGACGGCCCATCTTTTCGGCACGCGGCTTCCAAACGTAATTGGCATAGGTGCCGTAAACGGCCACCATACGCGGCGCAAAACAAAACGCATCAGATTGCGTTTGTTCAGCATCGGTCACGAATGTCGACCACAAGTCGGAACCGGTCAAAACATTACCAGCGCGCATGATAGCAGGGCCTGTGGCAAGTTCGCCTTCGCCCTCGTCGGTTATTGCACTGCCTCCGGTCAGCACAACATTCCCACCAGCCGCCACATAGGCGTCCAAAGCCGATGCCGTATCAGATCCAACCTGACCAAGGTCAGGTAAAATGATCATCTGGAACTGACTGAGACGACCTTCTTCAGCGATCTTGGAAATGCATTCGACTGCCACCACGTCAAACGGTAGATTACGCTCCGTCAAGCCAGAGAAAAGCCCCCGGAATTCAGACACACTTTGTGCATAACCTGGCTCAGCGCGGCGCACCGGATCAGGCCTAACCAGCGCAATATTTGAGGCGGGTCGAAGACCGCGATAAATTTCATGATGGTTGCGATGAAAGCACTGAATTTGGCCTGCCACAGGCAGGTTTGCATAGGGAATACGGCCCGGTGCACCCATGATATATGTCGACGGATTTCCGCCGCGCGCGATTGCCTGCAGCAAATATTGCGCGAACATTTCAGGCTGCTCGCCAGACATCCGATAGGGCATATCGATGAAAGATACCGAGTTCACCAACAGGGAAATCTCGGGCAGACCAGTCATATGTGCGCCGACATTCTCTGAGGTGTTATGGTGCCATGGCTCTCGCCCGAATGCGTTGTTTGCCTCGTAGTAGACAATCGGCGCACCGCGTTTGAGAACAAGCGCCGCATCCGGACGTCTGGCGCTGATATGGTCCGAGATCTTGGCACACAGTGTGGTTACGAGATCATTTGCAAAACTCAACCACTGCGCATAGTTCGGGCGCCCCGGACCATCGGGAAGCTCCTTGCCACCGGAGTATGTCGCAAAGCGCTCTCGGCAAACATTGCAACTGCAAACGCCGTGATAGACCCGGCTGTAATCCATTTCGGAAAAATCGAACCAGTTAAAAAAGAACCCATCAATCGGATAGCGATCAATGACCTCATCCAGAATGTCTAACGACCGGTTCTGATAATAATCACGGTTCGGACAGGTGCTATAAAGCGTGTTGTAAATCTGCGGCTCGCCCTTCGGCGATACAAACAACCACTCCGGATGTTCCTTGGCAATACGTGGGGATACCTTGGAAAAATCGAGGCGTGACAGGACTTTGATCCCGCGTCTCTTTGCAGCGGCAACAGCATCACCAATCAGATCTCCTGACGGTCGGTCTGCCAGAAAGGGATTGCGAGTCTGATAGGGCAGATCAGTCGGATAAAACGAAGAGATTCCGCCGGTATTAATCAGCCACGTCGTCGCACCCTGAGCCTCAATTCTATCAAGAGTCTGTTCAACATCCATAGTTGCGTCGATCTCTTGCAGATTGGTTTGGAACACAGAAAAGGGACGGCGCCACCACCCGTCTTCTCCGGTGAAAGATGTTCCACCAGATTTACGATCCCGCTCGTTTTCCCCTGACATCTTATTTTCCTTATATTTAGGCAGTTGCCGAGCATGGCGCAGCGACGCTTTCAGTGCCTCGACACCATGCTCAGCTATCACAGCTTGGTAAATTTGTAATAATTTGTCAACACTATCTATATCTTGATAATGCGCACTGCCTGATCACACGCCGACTATTCAGAATCTGAACCGGATATTGCGCCAAGCACCCGGAATAGTGCGGAATGGTCACTCTGCCCCTCGCCTTGTGCGATCGCGGCATTCATGATCTGAACCACACCAGCAGTATTCGGAAGCGCGACATTTAGCTGCCCCGCATTTGTCAGCGCGATATTCAAGTCTTTGCGGTGCAGGGCGATTTTGAAACCAGGGTCGAAGGTTTCATCAATCATCCGTTGTCCATGCAATTCGAGGATTCGCGACTGAGCAAAGCCGCCCAGCATGGCGTCACGAGCGACCTGCAGATCGACACCAGCCTTTTTCGCAAGAAGAAAGGCTTCGCTGACAGCTTGGATCGTCAGACCAACCACGATCTGGTTGGCAACCTTGACTGTTTGCCCTGCCCCTATATCGCCGACGTGAGTGATATTTTTCCCCATTGCCTCCAACACTGGACGTACAGAAGCCACCGCATCCCGGGTTCCACCAACCATGATCGAGAGAGTTCCTTCCCGTGCGCCAGTTTCGCCACCAGACACAGGAGCATCAACATATTGAGCACCAAGGGCATTGATTTTTGAGGCAAATTCCTTGGTTGCCAGCGGCGATATCGAACTCATATCAACCAAGATCGCGCCGGAACCAAGCGTGGAGGCAACCCCCCGATCGCCAAACAGAACCGAATCAACGTCTGGCGTATCTGGAACGATCAAAATAACGATTTCGCTTCCTTGCGTGACCTCTGCAGGCGTTTCGCAGGCAGTCGCACCGAGATCAACCAGATAACGCGACGCATCTTTTACCCGCGTAATCCGCAATTCGTGCCCCGCTTTGATCAAGCGCTCAGCCATTGGGCACCCCATAGTGCCAAGCCCGATGAAGCCAATTTTTGCCATGATAGTTTCCTCCGTCGTGATTATGATACGCGTATGCACTCCGGGATAACCGGATATCATTTTCGCCTGATTGGCCAAACGGAAGTAACAGATTTTTACAAATTTTCCAACTCGCTTGCGATAACAATGCAATTTTGCTAGCTTGGAAGCTGGTAAGGTCGGAAAAAATTGCACCGCCACACGCTGTTTTTAACGCTAGGGTCAAAGTGCCCAATGCTGTCTTTTCCGACGGGCGTGCTAAATGTCCAAAGCACCAGATTGGGAGGATAAACGTGACAGTTGATGAAGTCGCAGACAAGCTGTCTGACATTACGTACCGTGAAATGTTTGATCTCATCCGTAACGGAACTTGGGCAGAAAATTCACGTCTGCCTTCCGAAAACGAGATGGCACGTCAGTTCAACGTTTCGCGTCCGGTGATCCGACAAGCGCTTGCACGGCTCCGTACTGAGGGGCTTATTTTATCACGTCGCGGATCGGGTAGCTTCGTTACGCGAAAGCCGTCTTCAGACGTACAGTTTCCGGTAATTGCCAGTATTGCAGACATTGCTCCCTTTTCCAGCTTCCGCGAGGGTGTGGAGGGTGAGTCGGCAGCTCTTGCAGCTGAGCGCCGCACTGACAAGCAACTGGAAATGTTGCGCAGCGTATCGACCTGCCAGCCGGGAGATTCAATTGAGGATAGCGCAGGCAGAGATTTCAAATTTCATGTCGGCATTGCCGAGGCATCAGGCAACCCGTTCTACGTCAACACACTGCTGTCACTTCGTACACAAATACAATTATGTATGAATCTTACATGGAATATTGCGGCTTTCAGTTCCGACTTTAATAAAGCTGTAAATCACGAGCACCAGGAGATTTTTGACGCCATCGAAGCCAAAGACCCAGAGCGTGCACGCACCGCGATGCGTCACCATGTATGCTCGTCTCATAAGCGACTGATGGAAGGACAGACAGGAAAATCCTGACGAGATATGTCATCAGAGCAGCAAGATAGACAAAACCATACCGTGCATGGAAGTTTGGAGCATCGATAGATGAACCCGCGAAATTTTTGTTTCGAATACAGAATTGGCATTGAAGGTGAGGCCGCAGCGGCGGCAGCAAGATACCGCACCGAAACGGATATTGCGCGCCTGAAGAAAGCGATGTCCGACCTCGAAAAGCTCCACCAAGCGTCACAATTCTCCTTTGAAGTGGATTTCGAATTCCATCTCTCTGTCGCCCGTGCCACGCATAACAACTTTTTCCTAAGCTGTCTGGAAACTATGCTGCCAGAGATTCGCAGCGGCATGGTGCTTGCTATCGCCCCATCAGGTCTTTCAGCAGAAATGAAAGGCATGGCAATCCGCCAACAACACCTTGCCGTTTTTAATGCCATAGAAAGACACGATGATGCTGGGGCGCGCCATGCGATGCGTATGCATCTGTCTCGTTGCAGCCAATCAACCCGGCACTGGGACGGTGCAGGAACTGCGTTAGAACTTGACGAACAACCATACTGAAGCGCCTTAGCAAACGAACACTCTTATACTCTTGCCCCGCATATACGGGGATTTTGCCGCAAGCAGCGCTCACGGCAAAACCGAATTACTGATCAGGAATTCACCTGATGGGCGGCCATCGTTTCCAGAGCCCGTACGAGTGCCGAGTGATCTTCCTCTCCATGCCCCAATGCACCGCAGACATTGAACAGTTCCTGAACCAGTGATGTCGATGGGAGTGAGAGTTTGATACTTCTTGCGGCATCAAGGGCGTTGTTGATGTCTTTTTGATGCAGTGGAATGAGAAATCCTGGCTCGAAATTGCGGTCAATCATACGCTGACCATGCATTTCAAGGATCTTTGAGGATGAAAATCCACCCATCAATGCGCCACGCACCTTTGCCGGATCAGCCCCCGCTTTTGACGCGAACAGCAAACCTTCAGACACCGCATTGATGGTCAGTGCGACAATGATCTGATTGGCCAACTTTGGCCGTTTGCCCATCACCAACGCCCCCCCGACAAGATTAATGTTTTTGCCCATGACTTTAAGGACAGGTAGGACCTTGTCGAAATCCTCTTGCGTGCCACCAACCATGATGGAAAGGGTTGCAGATTTGGCACCGGCTTCACCGCCGGACACCGGCGCATTAAGATACGCACAGTTAAGGTCAGAAATACGGCTGGCGAATTCTTTGGTTGCAACCGGAGAAATCGAACTCATATCGATGACAGTTTTACCCGCATCAAGCCCCTGAGCCACGCCGCTCTTGCCAAACAGGACAGCCTCAACATAAGGCGTATCAGGCAACATCAGGATGATAATGTCCGATGCCTTGGCAACATCCTTTGCCGATTTGGCTTCCTGACCGCCCATTTCTACCAAATGACGGGATTTGTCTTTTACCCGATGAAGCTGAACGCTATGTCCTGCTGAAATCAGGTGCTAGGTATCGGTTGCCCCATTACACCCAAACCAATGAATCCGACATTCATTTTGATCCTACCTTTTTTACTATGTTTGATGTTTACCTGTCCGAACCGGTAGATCGTCGGTTCAGCTTTTCGACCACAGATCTTCCTGACTGATCTGATTAAGCATGCTCTCGCCGGCGCGGTAACGCTGCAGATTGTCGAGAATCATCTTCAATGAACGTTCCGAGCGATCTGGCAAAGAGGCTGTAAAATGCGGCGTGATAAGTACGTTCGGCATATCCCATAACTTATGCCCCTCTGGCAGCGGTTCCGGGGTCGTAACGTCGAGGCCTGCGCCGGCAATGCCGCCATTTTCAAGTGCGTCAATCAGTGCGGCCTGGTCGACAACCGGGCCGCGCGACAAATTGATCAACACGGCGGGTTTTTTCATTTTTGCCAGTTGTTTGGCCCCGATCATGTGATGCGTGGCATCCGAAAGGTTAATCACAAGCGCAACGATATCGGCCTGCTCAAGTATTTCATCAATCCCTTCGCCACGATCACTGCAATACATGCGATCCACGCCTTCGGGGGTCTCCTCATCACGGCGTCGATAGCCCAGGACATTCATGTTAAATGCCTTCGCCCGCACGGCCAGCGCCTTGCCAGTATGACCCATACCAATGATACCGATCGTGCGACCATACAGCGCACGCAGGTTTGACATTTCAGGAATCCGACGCCACTCATGGTGTTTCTGCGCTTCATAGAAATCCCGGTATCCTGAGCACAGCAAAAGCGCGAACATCATCACATGTTCGGCCAAAGCAGGTCCTGAGCGCCCTGCTGATCCTGTTACAGTCAGGCCCTTTTCAAAGACCTCGGGTTTGGCAGACTTGGTCAAACCGGCGTGATCACAGTGTATCCATTTAAGACAGGGGGCAGACAGAAACCGTTCGTCAAGGTCCCCTTTGAGAATGGCGACTTCGGCTTCGGCCAGGCCTGAAGCGACAGCTTCATCATCAGACGTATCGACCTTGATCAGTTTGCCAGGTGTAACCGCGGCTTCGAGACGCTCCCACTGGGATTGGTCAAACGGAAGATCGTGGGAGGCAAATGTGACAAAAGACGACATTACGGGCGTTATCCTGTGTGGTTGAAATGTGCATGGAGAGAGCAAGGAAATGCTGACGGATGAAGCAAGTCTCCAAGAGGAAATTTTACACACTATGATTATAAAATAGTGTACTATTTAAAAAAAGATCAAGTCACTGACCGCAACTTCCCAAACCAGAAAAGCGCGCAAAACCAATCGTCAAACTTGCGTGTTGTTGATTTTCGTCTCAGGCGGGCTTGTTTAGCCGCTTGCGGCGCAATCGATCCTGGAAGATGGTTTGAGCATTCCGAATATGCTCTTCGATCGCTTGTACCGCTTCGTCTGCCTCGCCTTTCTCGACGGCTTCCACAATACGCCAGTGCTCGGCGACAGA
This sequence comes from Thalassospira sp. GB04J01, assembly GCF_000751115.1. NCBI lineage: Bacteria > Pseudomonadati > Pseudomonadota > Alphaproteobacteria > Rhodospirillales > Thalassospiraceae > Thalassospira > Thalassospira sp. GB04J01. Next base: position 135,328 of record NZ_CCDX020000010.1, read on the forward strand.
CCGGCGCATTTGGGCAAGGTTCAGTGGTTCGGTTTTGGAAAGAGCCTGCAACCAGCTGTCATGTTTACGAATGATCGCAACGGCTTCACTGTTGAAGTGATGGTTAACCATGAGATCATGAAAATTGACGTTGGCCTTATGGTAAGCAGAATAATCACTGTTCTGAACCGCAGCCTCACAATCTTCCTGATAACGTCGCAGCTGAGCAATATCGTCAGGGGTTGCAAACTCAACAAATGAGCGAACAATATACGCCCAAAGAACAGCGCGTAGATCGAAGACGTTATGGAGTAAATCTTCGCTGATTTCCCGAACACTCGCTCCGCGGTTCGGCTCAATGGTAACAAGTCCTTCACCTTCAAGAACCTGAAGCGCCTCTCGTGCCGGGTTGGTACTGGTGCCAAATCGCTTGGCAATTTCCGACACCTTAAGCCGTGCTCCCGCAGTTACTCTACCATCGAAAATTTCCTCACGAATCAATTGCGCCAAGCGGCTGTAGCCCGGCTCACGCACCTTTTTGCTCCTTTGCCCTGTGATTGGGCTGGCCTGTTTTTTCCTGATCGCCTGATTCATCTAGTTCCTCTTGCTGGCACGGGCACGCCTGCTTTACGGTTATCGCAACTGTTTTTTCCTGCGCTTTCAATGCGCAGCCACAACTTTATCGCTTTGATTATGAGCATTTAACATAATACACGATTATTTCAAATTCACACACGACCACGAGCGCACAACCCGATTATGAACAGATAGCCCGGTTTTGTCGAACCGAAGACCAAAGAGACACCCCGATAATCGCCACGCCGCCAATACCAGTTATAACTTCCGGGACGTGCACAATTGATTGCACAAACATTATGATTGAAAGCGCAATAATCGCGTAGAACGCACCGTGCTCAAGATATCGATATTGCTTTAACGTACCGCGCTCCACGAGCATGATGGTCATAGAGCGCACATACATCGCGCCAATACCAAGACCGATCGCAATCACCAAAAGGTTTTGCGAAAGCGCAAATGCCCCAATCACTCCATCAAACGAAAACGATGCATCAAGTACTTCAAGATAAAGAAACGCCCCCAGTCCACCTTGGGCCGCACCTTTCATCGCCGTTTGCGATTGGTCAAGCAAAGCACCGATAACCTCGACAATCAGAAAGGTTACCAGTCCCCAGATCGCCGAGACAAAGAAGGCATATGAGTGATCTGCATTCGTCTGAAGCGACGCGAACCCAAGAACGATTAACAGGACGATCATGATCTCGAAGCCACGGATGCCAGCAGCGCTCACCATTTTGCGTTCCAGCCAATGCATCCAGTGTTCGTCTTTTTCGTGGTCAAAGAAAAAACTAAGACCAACCATCATCAGAAATGTGCCGCCAAACGCCGCAATGGGCAGATGAGCATCCTGCATGATCCGAGCGTATTCATCAGGCTGCGTCAATGCCAGCAGCAATGCTTGCCACGGACCAACATGCGCCGCCAACACGACAATCAGCAGCGGGAAAAGGATACGCATGCCGAAAACAGCAATCAAAATACCCCAAATCAGAAACCGACGTTGCCAGACCGGCGACATTGTTTTTAACTTGTTGGCATTCACAATCGCATTATCAAACGACAGGCTGATCTCAAGCACGGCCAACACGGCGGTAATCATAAAGATCGTCGCAGTACCGCCCAATGTTCCCGTCGCCTGCCAGCCGACAACGCCGCCCAAACACAATCCGATCACTGTGACAAGAAAAGCCCACCGGAAATATCGGTAAACCGAACCTCCCTGAACAGGACTTTCTTGTCCGCCACCATTAAGCATTCTGCTTGATCCGATGATAGAAATAGTCGGCCCCCTTGGACAGGAGCCAAGCCTCATAGGACGAACGGTTTTCATCTTTGGTGCAGGGATAAAGACCGATTATGGTTTCGCCTTCGGCCACCTGTTCGGCAACAAATTCTTCGTAGGCTGTCATCTCGATACACTCATCGGCGACATCGTCAGCAATCTCTGCAGGGATCACAATGACGCAATCCGCATCGCCAACAATAACATCACCAGGGAAAACCGGCGCATCACCACAGCCGATCGGTTCATTAATCGCAATGGCCTCATTATTGGTGAGATTGGTCGGGCTTGATGGGCGGGTATGATAGGCCGGGATATCGAGACCGGCAATCGTTGCAGCATCCCGAAAACCGCCATCGGTCACGACACCCGCACCGCCGCGCTTCATCAGACGGGTCAACAGAATATCACCAGCCGACGCCGCGTTGGCCTGTTTGCGACTGTCCATGACCAGCACATGGCCCGCAGGACAGGTTTCAATGGCAACACGTTGAGGATGCTCGGGATTGCGGAATACATCAATCTGATTGCGGTCTTCGCGCGCGGGCATGTAGCGCAGCGTAAATGCTGGCCCCACCATATTACGCCCCTTGTCGCCAACAGGACCAACACCCTGAATTACCTGATTGCGCAGGCCCCGTTTGTAAAGCGCGGTTGCAATTGTCGCGACCGATATGTGCATAAATTTTTCGCGTGTGCTTTCTTTCATTGTCCGATCCTTAAATCCCTAAAAATACGATCACGACACCGCTGCAACCCAGCTTGGTGCAACACCAACATTGACGTGGCTGACAAAGTCAAGATCCCCACTGGGCCCAATTTGATAAGTCCATGCTTCGCCGCTTTTTTCCCCCAAGGCGACAAGCACCCGACCAGAAGGATCAACACAAAACGCACGCGGGCATTCCGGCGCTTTAACGGCACATACCCGCTCCATTTCCCGATTGGCTTTCAAGCGGCAGCCAAAAATTTGCGAGCTGTTTCTTTCTGACGCATACAGAAAGTCCCCGCTTGGGGTCACGCAAATCTCAGAGGCCCAAGCCTTTTCTCCTTCGGGCAAAAGCGCGATCGTTTGCTTGGGATTAAGCGCCCCCGTTTTCGCCACGACATCAAACAGCGTTAAGGTTCCGACGAATTCGGACACCAGATATGCGACCGCCCCATCATCAGAGAACACAATATGACGCGGGCCAGAGCCACTCGGAACTTCACGGCGGGCAACAGGTCGCAGCGAGCTGCGGGTGTCGTCAAACACATAAGTCTGGATGAAATCGCCACGCAGACTGGTCGCATAGACAAAGCCGTTAGGGGCCTCAACCAAGCAATGCGCGTGCTGCGCGTCCTTGATCATGACTGGCTCCCCGACCTTGCCTTGCGCGTCAATCGGACTGATGGTGATTTTGCTGCCTTTATAGGAGCTGCTTAGCAGGCGACTTTCACAGGATGCCGGCACGGCATAGCAAACTCCTTCGGGCAGATCAGCTTGGCCAAGGCAGGTCAAGCTGCACGCCTGACGGTCAAGTTCAAAACTGAAAACTCTTGGCTTCTCGCCACGCCAGCCAGCATATACCCGACTGCCTGCACGGTTCACCGAAACCGGCATCCCCGCACAGCCGCCCTCAACATCGGGCAATTCCACTTTATCAAGCAGTGAAATATCACCCGTTTGGGCGTTTAACTCACAGAGCGCAAGCGCGCCTTCCCCGGCAAGGCCGATCACCAGAAGAGACGCACCTGAAACGTTAGGAGCGGTACTGTTGGTCGGGTGCAAAGTCTCGCTCCTAGTTTTGATCTGTCTGCGTCAGTCGCAGACGCGCACGGCGACGAAGCCGGGGCTGAAAATAAACACACTCGCCAACGGTCCCCGGTTCATAAGCACCTTCGTTGGTCGGCATGTCTGTCACGTTGCGATCACTGGGATATTTTTCGATCTCTTCTTCGACCAGCTCGACACCCAGGCCAGGTGCATCTGGCACCTTAAGGGCGCCGTTCTCTGACTTCAGGGCTGGTGAAACGACTTCGTAGCGCCCGGTCCAGTCGAACTCGACACGCTCAAGCATCAAGGCGTTTGGAATGGTTGCCAGCACATGCACTGCTGCAAATTCTGCGACCGGACCAAGGGAGCCTGAATGCGGTGCCATGGTGATAAAATGAGACTCTGCCATCGCCGCCATTTTACGCATTTGAGTAATACCACCTGCACGCCCGGTGTCGGGCTGAATGACATCAACAAGATCGCGTTCAATATAAGGACGAATACCCCAGATCGTGCTGACCCGCTCCCCCGCTGCCAGCGGGACAGAGACCGCATCGCGGACCCGCTGCAAGGCGTCGAGGTTTTCTGGTGCGACCGGATCTTCATAAAACAACAGATCAAGCTTTTCCAACTCACGCCCGACAAGGATCGCATCCGCCGCCGTCATCCAGGATGGCCCGTGGGCATCAACCATCAGATCAATGTCCGACCCAACCGTATCGCGGATCGACGCAACAAGGTCGATATCAACCCCACCGGTAAAACCGACTTTTATCGCGCTATAGCCGCGTGCGATCAATTCACGCGCACGTTCCGGGGTCTTTGCGTGGCCATAGACAGGAATTGTATCGCGAAACTTACCGCCAAGCAGGTTCCACACCGGTTGGCCCAGCACCTTGCCCTTGATGTCCCAAAGGGCCATCTCGATCCCGCTCAAAGTGCCGCCACCGACCGTGCCGGTCATGCCATGGCCCATCAATGCGATGTAGACACGGTGCCACAGACGATCAATGTCGCGCGGGTCTTCGCCAACCAAGATGTTGGCGACATCCTGGACCGCCCGTTCAATAATACGCGGCCAGCCGGAACATTCGCCGACACCATATATGCCTTCATCGGTTTCGATTTTCACAAACAACCAGTTGCGCGACCCGCGAAACGATCCTTCGCCAGCAGGCATTCCCGGACGCGCGCCCACCTGCATCAGATACGTTTTTATGTCTGTTATTTTCATTGGATATCCTCAGGTCGCTTCATGGTAACGAACACGTTGCTTCTGCCCACGTACGCGCGGGTCAGCAACCGGCACAGCCGAAAGCAGCGACTGCGTATATTCATGTTTTGGTGCCGTGCAGACTTCTTCGGTATCACCGGTTTCAACGATGCGCCCACGGTACATCACCGCAATACGATCACAGAAATAACGGATGACCGCGATATCATGACTGATCAGGATAAAGCTCAGATCAAGGCGTTCCTGAAGATCAAGAAGCAGGTCAAGAATCTGGGTCCGCAGGCTGACATCCAGCGCAGATGTTGCTTCGTCTGCGATGATGATCCGCGGGTTAGGTGCAATCGCACGCGCAATCGAAACACGCTGGCGCTGCCCACCGGAAAAGGCGTGCGGATAGCGCATGAACGCCGATGTCGGCAACCCGACAAGTTCAAGCAGTTCGTATACACGTTCGCGGATCTGCGCCCCCGATAGCTTACCTTCGACAATTAGCGGTTCGGAAATGATCTGCCCGATTGTCATGCGCGGATTCAGGGACGAGAAAGGGTCCTGAAACACGGTTCGAATATCCCGCCATGGCTGAGCAAGTTCGTTCTCGGTCATGGGAGCAAGATCAAGTTTTTGCCCAGCCTCGTTCGTGTAGAGAATGCGCCCCGACGTTACATCGTGCACGCGCTGCAAACAGCGACCAAACGTTGTCTTGCCCGAACCGCTTTCCCCCACGATGCCAAGGTTTTCGCCCTTGCGAAGTTCAAGGTGGGCGTCGTTGACGGCGACAAGACCGCTGACCTCTTTTCCAAACCAGCCTTTGCTTGCGCCAAAGACCTTATGGACCCCCTCGGAAACAAGGCAAGGTTTGCCAACTGGTCGATTTTCGCGCATCGACAACCGCCGTTCTGACGGGCGGTCAAGCTCGCGCACGGAATTCAGAAGCCGCTGGGTGTATGGATGCTGTGGGTTTTCAAATATCTCATAAACATCCCCGGTCTCCACCACTTTGCCATACCGCATCACGGCGATCTCATCAGCGATTTCTGCCACAACCCCCATATCGTGGGTAATGAACAGAACCGCCATGTCGCTTGCTTTCTGGATGGATCGGATCAAATCCAGAATTTCGGCCTGAATGGTCACATCCAACGCTGTCGTCGGCTCATCGGCAATCAAAACAGTGGGATTGCAGGCGAGTGCCATGGCAATCATCGCGCGTTGACGCATGCCGCCGGAAAATTCGAACGGGAATTGGTCAATCGCCTTTTCCGGCCGCGGAATTTCGACCTTGCGCAACAATTCAAGAGTTCGTTCGCGGGCTTCTTTTTTAGAAACACGCTCATGAAGCCGGATGGCCTCGCCAACCTGATCACCGATCCTGTGAACGGGCGAAAGCGAACTCATTGGTTCTTGGAAAATCATTGCAATGTCCCGGCCACGAAGGTTCCGGATCGCAGATGATTTCGGGTTAAGCTTCAAAAGATCAATGGTCTCTTCTTCGCCTACCCCGCGTGAGGTGCGATGACGGTGCAGCAAGACTTCACCGCTGGAAACACGCCCGGGCGGGTCGACGATCTGAAGGATGGAACGTGACATAACGCTTTTGCCCGATCCACTTTCCCCAACAACGCAAAGAGTCTTTCCGGCATGCAATTGAAGCGAGACATCATCCACTGCGCGAAAGGGTCCACGTTTGGTCACAAACTCGGTACAGAGATTTTTGATCTCCAGGACCGGTGTATTGGCTTTTGTATTCATGGCTGTCGTGCTCATTAATGATTGTCCTGCGCATAGGGATCAGCTGCATCACGCAAACCATCCCCCAAGAAGTTCAGAGCAAGAACCGCAACGCAAACGGCGGCCCCTGGCGCAAACAGCCACGGCGCCTGCGCCATGGTCCTCACATTCTGCGCTTCTTTAAGCAACACACCCCAGGAAATGGTCGGCGGCGTAAGACCCAACCCCAGGAAGGAAAGAGAGGTTTCCGCAATAATCATCACAGGAACAGCAAGGGTCACCGACGCAATGATATGACTAACCAGCGACGGCATAATGTGACGGAAAATCACCCTGCGGGGGCGGCAGCCATCCAATCGTGCGGCCGTCACGAAATCTTCTGTGCGCAGCGCTAAGAACCGCCCGCGCACCACACGTGCAAGCTCGGTCCATGCAACCAATGACAGGATAATTGTGATCGCGAAATAGCGGGTTATCGGAGACCAATCCTGGGGCAGAGCCGCACTTAACCCCAACCAGATCGGGATTGTTGGCAGCGAAATGACCAGTTCGACGACACGCTGAATCACCATATCGACCCGTCCGCCCCAATATCCCGATACCCCCCCCAGAACCAAACCTAGCAGCAGGCTGAGGCTGACACCGATCAAGCCGATGGACATGGAGACACGCGTTCCATAAATCGTGCGACTTAACATATCACGGCCCAGACGATCAGCCCCGATCAGGAAGAAGCGTTGGCTTGGGTCTTCAGTTGTCAGGAAATGGTGTTCCATCGGGATCAGGCCCCAAAGCTCATAGGGCTCCCCTTTGCCAAAGAATTCCAGATAGATCTTCTTATCAGGATCTTCGACATAGGTTGTTTGAAGCGTGAATGGGTCACGTTCGGATTTCAATCCGGTCACATAGGGCCCAAAGGACCAACTACCATCTTCCTCATAATCAACGAAATGAACCATCTGTGGTGGATGGTAGATATCTTTTGACGACGAAGAATTGGGGTCATATGGCGCAAGAAACTCGGCAAATGCACCAACAAAATAAAACAGCATGACAATGACAACACCGGTCATGGCCAGGCGATGCCGACGAAACGCAATCCAGATCAGACGCCACTGGGAGGCGAAGTCTTCTGGTGATTGCGACGAGGCACGCGGATCGATTTCAGCAGTCATTTGGCTCACCGGAAACGAATTCGAGGGTCAATCACCGCAAGCAGGATGTCAGATACCAGCATCCCGACGATTGAAAGACAGCAAAGAAGAAGAATGAAGGCACCCGCCAGATACATGTCCTGCGCCAGCAACGCCTGAAGCATAAGCGGACCGGCGGTCGGCAATGACAAGACAAAGGCCGTGATAACTGCCCCGGATATCAATTGGGGGAAGGCCCAGCCAATTGTCGAAACAAAGGGGTTGATCGCAATCCGGACCGGATACTTCAAAATCAGGCGCCACTCAGACAACCCTTTGGCACGGGCAGTGGTGACATAAGGGCGGTGCAATTCATCAAGTAGGTTTGCCCGCATGACGCGAACAAGGCTTGCCGTCGCACTCGTGCCCAGAATCACAACCGGAATCCAGAGATGCTTTAACAGATCGACAAACTTTGCATAAGACCACGGCGCGTCCTGATATTGCTGGGAGAACAGCCCCGATACATCGGCCCCGAAATAGACCACCGCGACATACATCAACACCAATGCAAACAGAAAGTTCGGCGTCGCCAACCCAATGAACCCGATGGTCGTAAAAATATAATCGCCGATTGAATATTTCCGAACTGCGGAATAAATCCCGATTGGAAGTGCAACCGCCCAGGTGAACATCAGTGTGGCGAGTGCCAGGGTGACCGATAGCGCCATGCGTTCCCAGATCAACTGCCCAACGGGTTGCTGCCACTCAAAGGAGATACCAAAATCCCCTTGGACAACACCTGCAATCCACTGGAAATACTGAAAGATGAAGGGTTGATCCAATCCGTACCGCTCGCGCAGGGAGTCAAGTCGGGCCTGGTCCACAACATCGCCAGACTGCGAAAGAGTCGCCGCAAAACTGGTGATATAGTCCCCAGGGGGTGCTGAGATCAGCGCAAAAGCAATGAGCGACACGGCAAACAGCAGCGGAACTGCCCATACCATGCGACGCAATATATAAGCGAAGAGCATCGGTTCTGTACCTTGGTGATGCGTTTGGAAAGGCGGTGCCGCGGAAATTAGTCGCGGCACCGCGAAGGGCGTTAGGGCGCAGGTTTAGTCAGCCCAGTACCAAGTCTGAAGCAACGTCGGAGACGGCGTTGGGAAAGACCAGGAACTTGGCATTGCTTCCGGCACATTCTTGAGGCCGTTCTTCACGATGCCATAGGTCGGAAGCGCCTTGGACAAACCAATCACTTCAAATTCGTCCGCAGCAATCTCAGCAATCTCGCGAACGATAGCCTGACGCTTTTCCGCATCTGCCGCACCGCGTGCTGCAACAAAAAGATCCAGTCGCTTTTTGATACTTGTAGGCGGCTCTTCGCCCTTTTCACCATTACTTTCGTACCAGCGGACCCACGGAATTCCGTAGCGGCTATCGTGGCTAACAGGCACAATCTGATGCGGCAATTGCCCCGGAACCCAGCTTTGACGGCCATTCCAGACAGCAGCGTCGTGATCGTTGCTCTCAGACGTGCGCTGATAGAAGAATGAACGCTCCATCGAGTTGATATCCATATCAACACCAATCTCGGCCCATTGCCGCTCGATCAATTGCAGCGCATCTACCCAGGTCGGATCGAACGTTGGAATTACATCAACTTTGAATTTGAGAGGCTCACCATTTGGCATCAGACGAATGCCGTCAGGACCGCGCTTATCCAGACCGATCCCGTCAAGCAGCTCATTTGCTTTTTCCGGATCAAACTCCAGATACTGCTTGGAAAGCTTCTCATAGTAATAGGGGTGGTCTTCGAACGGACCGTGTTGCCACGGTTCCCCATCACCTAGCATAACCGTATCAATGATCTCGCTACGATCCATACCCAGTGACAATGCAACACGGAAATCCTTCTCATTGAAAACACTTCTCAGATCGGGATTTTTGCTTGTGAGATTGAAATCGATCACCATGTTCGAGCCACCTGGAGCGCTAGCCTTGAAGAACCGGTAGTCGCCTTTCTCACGGTTTTCCGCCAGAAGTGGGCGGTTAACCGGGGTATCAACATGGCGCAGTCCATAATCAATTCTGCCACCGATGATCGACAAAAGCAGGCTTTCGGTATCCGCCCCAATTGGCATTACGAGCCGATCAATATAGGGCAGTTGGTTGCCCGCAGTATCAATCTGCCAGAAATACGGATTCCGCTCCATCACAACACGGGTCGCCCCACCTACATAAGGCTCAGTGACAACCCACGGATCGAGCGTTGGACGCTCCGGGTTGCCCCAACGTGTCGGGACTTCAAGATCACCGCACTTTTGCATGAACAGGTTCTGCCAATCCGATGCATTATTTTCAGCAATCAGTGCATCCAGATTGTCGTTATAAGCAGGCACGAACTGCTTGCAGTAATGTTTGGCATACAGCACCGGGTTCTGACCAAGCGGCGCTGCCAACTCAGCGAGAAAGTCACCATACGGTTCTGCAAAGGTGAGCCTTACTGTGTAGTCGTCGATTTTTTCGACCTTCATCGGCTCACCGCCCGCAGTATAACGCGCAGGCGTCGGCGCAAAATCTTCATTCAAAAGAAGGTCGCTGACATTAAACATGACATCGTCGGCGGTAAACGGTGCCCCGTCCGACCATTTCATGCCTTTGCGGAGGTGGAACGTGAAGACCTCACCTGCGTCATCAACGTCAAAGCTTTTGGCGACATTGGGAACAACTTTTGTGTATTGAGGGTCCCAACGCACAAGGCCCTGTGGACCAACGACACGCAAAATGCCGTTATGGTCAGAACTGCCACGAAGGCCAGTTCGAATTTCGCCACCATATTTACCGATTGCGTCAAGTGGCTCGACAACCTCAGGCTCTTCACCAACACGCTCGCTTACTGGTGGCAGATTTCCGGCTTCGACCATTTCCATAAGCGCGGGAGCCTGCGCTGTTGCCTCTTGTGCCATCGCTGACACCGTAAGAAAGGGCAAAACAGCAGCCCCGAACATAAACCGGGCAACAACAGGCCTGGCCCGCGTCAACACCAGCGACTTAAAATCTTGGATCATTTTCATCCTCCCTAATTTCCGCGCGCCCGAGTTCTTTGCATCACTTTTTCGGATTTCTTCAGCGCACTTTCAAAAAGCCTATTACAGGAATTTACACTTATCAACAAAAATAGTACATTATTTTGATGACATAATGTAAAACTCAATATACCTATAAATCATCAGACAAAATGGAAACCCATATAACTATCTGATAAGTTTATAATAAATAGGTTATTTCTGAATTTGAAAGGAACATAAGCCTTATAATTTTCGCACATTATTAGTGGCTTTGTGCATTCCAATTGCGATGAAAACGCGCGAATACTGAACAAGGAAATGATGCCGTTTTCCATGCGAAATCAACGCCATAAACAGAACAACGCCATAAAAAATCGGAATATCAGGACCTGAAATGCTTTCCCCAATTCACGACCCGCAACAACGCATGCCCGGAGGCGGATGACGGATGGATAATCCCAGAAAACGCAACGAAAACGCTACTTCGGACATGACACGCCCTCCGATTGCTAAAAGCACTAAATCCATCGCAATGACAGGGGGCGCTGGCAGAGTTGGAAAGGCATTGCGCAAAGCGCTTAGCAGAAAAGTTGGCCCCATAAAAATCCTCGATATTGCCGACCCCAGCCCGCTCGCAGAAAACGAGACGTGGGCACAGGTCGATATTTCCAATCACACGGAGCTCAGCGAAAACCTGACCGATGTCGACGCCATCATCCATCTTGCAGGCCACCCCAATGAACGCGGGATCGACGACATTCTGCGCGTTAACGTGCTGGGCACCCATAATGTGCTTGAGGCTGCACGCCAAAACGGCATTAACCGCGTTGTTTTTGGCTCATCAAACCATGCCATCGGCTTTTACCCGCGCAAAACCAAGATCACCGAAACCGATCCGATGCGCCCCGATAGCCTGTATGGACTCAGTAAATGTTGGGGCGAACTCGAAGCAGGGCTTTATTTCGACAAGTTCGGCATTCGCTCATTGAACATTCGTATCGGCAATGCCGGAGAACGCCCGACAGACGCCCGTTCTGCGAAAATCTGGGTCAGCGCCAGAGATCTGGCACAGCTTGTACTGATTGGCCTGGAACATCCCGACATCACTTGCACGACGGTTTTCGGTGTTTCGGAGGTTGCCGGAAGCTGGTGGGACAACAGCACCGCATCCAAGCTTGGCTACACACCGATCGACAGTGCAAATGCCGTTGCAGGTCCTGAAACCCAAAACGAACTCCCATCGCCGCTGCCAACCATTTCCGAGCATTTTCAAGGCGGACGGTTTTGCGTCATTGATCATGACGGGACATTAAGATGGCGCCCGTCATGACATCGTGCAAAGGTGCGTCAGATTGCCACTTCTCAGACCCGGTATCTGCGCGCCACACCATCCGCAACCAAACCTTCGAGGCAATGTTTCAGCCCTTGGCAGGCGGGCGCATGCTTTCTTTGCGCCATGCCGATCACGGCGATCTGATTGTTCCGCTGCGCGACGCATCCTTTCCACCTGCCCAATGGCCAAAAGCCGGTGCTTTCCCGCTTTTTCCATTTCACAATCGTGTGCGCAACGCAGCATTCCGGCTTAATGGACGAAAAATCCAGCTCAGCGCCAATGCGGCGAATGGCCTCGATACAATGCATGGCCCCGCCCATCAGCGCCCATGGCACGTCACCGACAAGGGGACAAGCTTCATTGCAATGGAGCTTGTCTTTGCGCCCGACCATGACTGGCCATACCATTTTACAGCCACACAACGCTTCGAGCTTCATGAAGACCAATTGATCGTCGCCTTGGAACTTACCAATTCTGGCAACGTAAACATGCCCGGCGGCCTTGGCTGGCATCCATATTTTCAACCCGCATATGATGGGCAAGTCTTCACCGATGCCAAAACTCAATGGCAGGAAAACCACGAGACCAACCAGCCCGAAGCGTTTGAGCCGCCACACTGCATCGAAAGCTGCGCACTACAGTTCGGCATAACCGAACATTTCGCCAACTGGTCCAAAGCAACAGCACAGATTGGTGTCGGAACCACAATCATGTTATCTGCAACTAGCGGCTTGTCACATTTAACTTTGCTGCGCCAAAAAGACTACCTGTGCATCGAACCCACGTCCCACGTTGCTGGCGCATTTGCGACCCTGCCCGAACCAACGGCTGAAACCGGGCTTTGCATTCTGAGCCCCGGGCAGACGATCACGGGTACTGTCACATTGCAAGTCAACCGGTCAGACACTTCAAACAAACCATAGATCGTCTATGAGATAGAGCGCCTATAAGGCCTCTCGCCACCGCGGGTCTTTGCGGTCAAAGAATGCGACAATACCATCACGGGTTTCGTCGGTCTCCCATCGATCAGCCAACGCCCCCGCAGTTAATTCAACGGTTTCACCTAGCGGCGTCTCGCTTAACTGTCGGCAAAGTTGCTTTGCGGCGGCAACCGCCCCCGGTGCGCAGCCAAGCAGGGATGATATTTCCTGTTCGACTTTTCCGTCGATATCTTGATCCCTGCACACGACCGCCGCCAAACCCGATCGCAATGCGAATTCGGCACCAAACGGCTTGGCATTGAAAAACACCTGTCGTGCGAAGGCTTCTCCCAGACGCCGGACAACAAACGGGCCAATGGTTGCGGGTATCAGGCCCAAGCGCGTTTCAGTCAGTGCAAGTTTGATGTTTTCCGTCATGACCACGATGTCGCAAACCGATATCAAACCAAGACCACCGCCATATGCGGCACCCTGAACCCGCCCGATTACCGGTTTTGGCAAGCTGTTCCAAGCGTGCAGCATTTCAGACAGTGCGTTCGCGCCTGTCATTTTGCCATCGCGGTCGAGTTCGGCTTGATCGCGCATCCAGCCAAGATCACCACCAGCACAGAATGTTTTGCCATCCGCGCCCAGCACCACAACACGAACATCTCCGTTCGCGGCAAGAGATTTTGCCACATCGCTTAATTCATCAATCATGCGCGCATTCATCGCGTTATGTTTTTCCGCGCGCGCCAGCGAAACGGTTGCCACACCGCGCGGATCAATATCGAGCCGGGTCATTTCGTAATTCATTGGGCAGCCTCCTGATCGTTCATGTGCCCTGTGACAAGCGCTCGGATTTGCTGTTCCGCTACGCTAAGCTGGCGCAAATCAATCCCGGTCTGCCAGCCCCTTTTTTCAAGCGCATCGACGAGTTCGCCCGTCGCAACATTCCCCTTCGCACCAGGCGCATAAGGGCAACCGCCTAATCCCCCGACAGCACTGTCAAAGGTGCGTATGCCCATTTCAAGACTGGCGAAGACGTTGTCGATTGCCTGATTGTCCGTGTCATGAAAATGGCCTGCCAGCTTACTGGCGGGGATAGATTTCAGCACCTCTTCGAGCATTTTCTGAATGGACGAGGGTGTGCCTGCACCAATTGTATCGCCCAAAGACACCTCATAGCAGCCAAGATCAATTAATTGCTGCGTGACGTCTTTGACGCTTTCCGGCTGAACAGCACCCTCATAAGGACATTCAACAACGCATGACACATAGCCACGAACGACAATGTTTGAGGCCGTCGCAGACTGCAAAAGCGGCTTGAACCGTTCGATACTTTCAGCAATCGAACAATTAATGTTCTTCTGGCTGAAGCCTTCTGATGCGGCAGCAAACACAGCAACTTCCGTGACACCAGCCGCAACTGCTCGCTCGAACCCCTTGATATTGGGGGTCAATGCAGCATAGGTCACAGCAGGATCCCGCGTGATACCTGCCATGACCTCGGCGGCGTCGGCAAGCTGCGGCACCCATTTTGGGGAGACGAAGCTTGTTGCTTCAATTTTCGTGAAACCCGCACCGGACAAAGCATCAATCAGGGCGATTTTCGCATCAGTCGGAATGATGCTTTTTTCATTTTGCAGCCCGTCGCGCGGTCCTACTTCATAAATCAGAACGTCGCTCATGCCGCGTCCTCTTTGATCGCGTCCTCGTGGAATGTCACTAGGGCAACACCACCTTCAACGGTCTCGCCAACGTGACAATTCACCGTCTCAACCACGCCATCAATTGGGGCGATAATGGCCGTTTCCATTTTCATCGCTTCCATGACGCCCAGTCGTTGACCGGCTTTAACCGCGGCGCCTGCTTCGACATCCAATGCGATCACGACCCCCGTCATTGGGGCGGTAACGAGCTTGCCCTGATCACTGTTAATGCCGCTATCGGCCAACGGATCGGGGCAAATGAAATCGACGACACGGCCTCGGAACCTGATCGACACCAACGTTTGACCTAACAGATCAGCACAAACCGCATCGGCGCTGACGGCCTCGCTATATTGACCTGTCCGTGCCTGCAACGTTGTGCCCACCGTTTGAACGTCAAACAGCATCACTTCTTTTGAATCGCCAAGTACCCGGACCTTGCCACCGTCCTCGAACACAATTGAGCGCTCCAAGACCTCATCCTCATGCAGCAGTCTGATCGTGCGGCGTGCTCCACCCCAAAGCGACCAGCCCACGCGCTCGGCACCGAAATCAATTTGCAATGCCGCAAAACACGCAAACGCCACAGCAAGCTCATCAACGGGGACAACGGCAACCAGTTTCTCGATGTCTCTGTCAATCAGTCCAGTATCGAACGCACCGGACTCAAACCCTTCGTGGCGAGCCAAAGCATCAAGGAAAGCTGCATTGGTAACGGTACCGGCAACGTGCGTTCGCTTCAGGGACTTTGACAGTTTCTCAAGCGCTTCTTCGCGCGTTGTGCCATGTACGATGACCTTGGCAATCATCGGGTCATACCATGGCGAAATCTCATCCCCAGAACGCACACCGGTATCGTTGCGGGCATTGGGATCAAATTGCAGGTGATGCAGCTTGCCGGTACTTGGCAAAAAGCTGTTCGACGGATCTTCGGCATAAAGACGCGCTTCAAACGCATGTCCAGACATCCGGATTTGGTCTTGTGTAGCCGGAATTTCTTGTCCCGCCGCAACACGGATCTGCCAGTCGACCAGATCCAGACCCGTAATCGCCTCAGTGACCGGGTGCTCGACCTGCAGGCGGGTGTTCATTTCCATAAACCAGAAACCGTCTGTACGCAGACCATCGGAACCGTCAGCAATAAATTCAACGGTCCCAGCCCCCTGATAACCGATTGCTTTTGCGGCGGCGACCGCAGCCGAAGTTACAGCAGACCGGACCTCCTGGCTCATACCGGGGGCCGGCGCTTCTTCTATGACCTTTTGATGGCGACGCTGCAAGGAACAGTCACGCTCGAACAAATGTACAACATTGCCCATACCATCCCCAAATACCTGCACCTCAATGTGGCGCGGCGAGGTGATATATTTTTCAATCAGAACATGGCCGTCCCCAAAGGAGGACTCACCTTCGCGGATGGCTGATTGCAAGGCCTCGGCAAAGTCTGCGGGCGCTTCGACCTTGCGCATACCTTTGCCACCACCGCCTGCGCGGGCCTTGATCAGGACGGGATAACCGATTTCATCTGCTTTTCGGGCCAAGAATGCCGCGTCCTGGTTCTCCCCCTGATATCCAGGCACCACAGGAACACCAGCCTCAACCATCAGGTTCTTTGCGGCATCCTTTAATCCCATGGCACGAATTGCATCGGCCGAAGGCCCAATAAAGATCAAACCAGCTGCTTGGACGGCCTCAACAAAGTTCGGGTTTTCCGACAGGAAACCATATCCCGGATGGATGGCCTCGGCCCCGGTATCGAGGGCAGCCTGAATGATACGATCAGCTTTCAGGTAGCTTTCCACCACCGGCGCAGGCCCGATACGAACGGCCTCATCCGAGAGGTTGACATGCATGGCATTTGCATCTGCTTCGGAATAGACCGCCACGGTCGCAATGCCCAGTTTGTGGGCGGTTTCAATCACCCTGCAGGCAATTTCACCACGGTTCGCGATCAGAATTTTTGAAAAAAGCGGTTTCATAATTACATCCTAAACAGGCCAAACTTCGTCTCTTCAACCGGCGCATTCAATGCAGCCCTGAGACTAAGTGACACGACATCACGGGTTTTTCTGGGATCAATGACACCGTCATCCCAAAGACGCGCAGAGGCATAAAGCGGGTGAGACTGGCGTTCAAACATCTCGACCGTCGGACGCTTGAATTCTGCTTCTTCCTCTTCGGACCAGGATCCACCGCGCGCCTCGATGCCAGCACGTTTCACATCGGCAAGCACGCCAGCCGCCTGAGCGCCCCCCATCACCGCAATACGCGCATTGGGCCACATCCAGACAAAGCGTGGCCCAAAGGCACGACCACACATCCCGTAGTTTCCCGCACCATAAGATCCACCGATCACAACGGTGACTTTCGGAACGTTTGCAGTCGAAACAGCTGTAACCAGTTTCGCACCATCTTTGGCGATCCCGCCGGCTTCGTATTTAGAACCAACCATGAAGCCGGTGATATTTTGCAAGAACAGGATCGGTGTTTTGCGCTGACAGCAAAGTTCGATGAAATGTGCACCCTTCTGGGAGCTTTCAGAGAAAAGAACCCCATTGTTGGCGATGATCCCGACTGGAAGCCCGTCAATATGGGCAAACCCGGTCACAAGCGACGTACCAAAGCGCGGCTTGAATTCGGAAAAATCAGAACCGTCAACCAAACGAGCAATGATTTCACGCACGTCATAAGGGGTTTTGGTGTCCTGAGGAACAATGCCCATAACCTCGGCAGCATCATATTTTGGCGTCCGTGGTTCGGCAATATCAACGTCGGGCCGATGTTGCGGACCAAGGTGACTGACAATTTCTCGCGCCAAGGCAAGTGCATGTTCGTCGTTATCGGCCAGATAATCGGCGACCCCCGACAATCGGGTATGCGTATCACCACCACCAAGCGTTTCTGCATCAACCACCTCACCGGTCGCGACCTTTACCAATGGCGGCCCGGCAAGAAAGATGGTGCCTTGTTCGCGAACAATAATGGTCTGATCACTCATTGAAGGCACGTACGCCCCGCCCGCAGTACATGACCCCATGACCACCGATATTTGCGCAATTCCTTTGGCGCTCATACACGCCTGATTATAGAAAATCCGCCCGAAATGGTTTTCATCAGGGAAAACTTCGTCCTGGTTCAGCAGGTTCGCCCCACCAGAATCCACCAGATAAATGCAGGGAAGGTGGTTCTCCTCGGCGATATTTTGCGCACGCAGATGTTTTTTGACCGTCATCGGGAAATACGTCCCGCCTTTAACCGTGGCATCGTTACACAGGATCATGCATTGCCGACCTTCAACATTGCCTATTCCTGCAATAACGCCTGCAGACGGGATTTCATCGTTATACATTCCGTGGGCGGCAAAAAGGCCGACTTCCAAAAACGGAGAACCCGGATCGATCAGGTTCGCAATTCGGTCACGCGGCAGCAGTTTTCCACGTTTTACATGACGATCGCGGGCTGCATCCGAGCCCCCCTTCATAATGCGGGCGGCTTCCGACGCAACCTCATCATACTGTTGCATCAAGGCATCCCGGTTATCGGAAAAACCGGGGGTGCTTTCAGAAAGCGTACTTTGGATAATCGTCATCTGGTTACTCCATGCATTCCGGCAAGCCGCCCCCGTTCAGATGCGATTTTGATCGCATCCGCTAAGAGGAAGGAGCGCTGGCCGCTTTGTTTCTTGGGCCTTCTCAGCGCCCCATAAGGCCAGGCAGATACAGCGTGATGTCCGGGATCATGATCAACACAATCAGAACCACGATCTCCATGATCAGGAAGGGGATCAACCCCCTGAAGATAGATCCGAGCGGAACACCAGTTTGAGCCCCCGCAACATAGGCATTCAGCCCAAGTGGCGGTGTAAGAAGCCCGATCTCAACAGTTTTGGTAACGATGATGCCGAACCAGACAGCGTCATATCCAAGCGCCATCGCAGTCGGAAAGGCCAGCGGCATCGCAAGCGATAAAATCGCGAGCTGATCCATGAACATGCCCATTACAAGCAGGATCAGCACCATCATCGCCAAGATGACTTCGCGTGGCATCTCGGTATTGCTGACAAATTCCAAGAGATTTTGCGTCACACGGGTAAAGGCAAGATAATTCGAAAAGATCGCAGAACAGGCAATGATGGCAACAATCATCACGGTTGCACGGATTGCACCGCTCAGAGATTTTCCGACCCCTGGCATGCTGATGGTACCCTGTGCCAACACAACAATCAGCGATCCCATTACACCAAGTGCTGCCGCCTCGGAAGGTGAGGCAATGCCACCATATATTGCCCCGATCACCGCGATGATCAAAAGCGCAATCGGGAAGACATTGACACTGGATTTAACCGCCTTGCCGAACTTGAACGGATCGCCCTTTGGCGCATGATCCGTGCGATGGGCAATAATCTTGATAACTGTACACAACCCGGCCGCAGTCAACAGGCCTGGCACGATCCCGGCGATAAACAGTTTACCGATAGAAGTTTCAGTAAGGACCCCGTAAACAACCAGAACAATGCTTGGCGGCACAACGACCGCCAGCGTTCCGCCAACAGAAACCACCGCCGCCGCAAGACTGTCATGGTACTTGTGGCGTTTCATCTCGGGGAATGCCGAAGCCGCCATCGCAGCGGTCGACGCAGTTGAACTTCCGACAAGGGCCGCAAGCAGAACAGAGGCAGCCACCGTCGCCATTGCCAATCCGCCTTTGAAATGCCCCACCCAATTCTGACAGGCAATGATGGCTCGGCGCGTCACATCACCAGCAGTCAGCAACTCGGCCATCAGAATAAACAAAGGTATCGACACAAGAATAAAAGAGGCCGATGTATCAAAAAAGGCGCGTTCAAGAACAGCCAAAGCTGGCTTGTAACCAAGTTGAAGCACCAAACCGACAAAGCCCGAAATCCCCATGGCGAATGCAATTGGCATCCGAAAAACCATCAGAACTGCAAGCAGGACCAAAATAAGCAAAAAAGTAAGCATGAATAAAACGCACGCTCCGTGAAGGGGGTGGCTCCCACAACGCTATGCGGGAAGCCACCCTTCAATGACAGGCTGAGAAGTCCTGGAATTAGTTGCCCGAGACCTTTTCCTGGTAAGCCTCAAGAACCATTTCGGCCTTGTCGTTATCGATCCGTTCAACCCAATCAGCGCTGACCGCTTTCATTGCGTTACGCAATTCATCCAGCTCACTTTCGGTGAACTCATAGACATTCAGCCCTTGGGCCTCCCATTCCAAAGTCAGCTGTTTGACAGAGTCATCCTGAACCTTGGCAAGGTGCGTTGCGGCTTTGCCACCTTCCTCGATCATGGCTATCTGCGCGTCGGATGACAGGTCTTCGAACTTGTCTTTGCCCATCACCATGACGAAGCTGTACCCACCGAAAGAACCGTTGGTGGAGATATGGCTGACAACCTCTTGCAAGTTGTATCCCGGCACGGAAGCCAGCGGGAACAGGATGCCATCAAGACGACCACGCTCAACAGCGGTGTACACTTCTGGACCCGGGATCGAGATCCCGACGGCACCCAATGCACGTGCCGTCATGGCCTGGGTCGAGCCTGATGTGCGCAGATCAAGTGCTTTCCAGTCTTTCACGCCACCAAGGTGCTCTTTGGCAAGCACCTGATAGGGCGGCAAAACGAAACCAAAGATCGGCATGACACCTGCTTCAAGGAACTCATCGCGCAGAGGGCCTTCCTTAAGCATGCTTTGCAGAGCTTCCGTTCCCTGAACCGCAGTACCATAAAAACCAGGCAAGCCGACCACAGAGTTCAGCGGCAGCACCTCGCTGTGATACAGCGCGCCAAGCAGCGATACGTCAAGAATGCCGTTATTTACCGCATCAAGCTGGGCTGCTGATTTTGCAGCTTGCTGTGCCGGGAAGTGCTCAAAGGAGATTTCGCCACCAGTCGCCTGCTCAACGGCAAACATCCAGCGTGTCGTACCTTCAATCGAGATAATATGACTGGTGGACTGGAAATCCCCCAGCCGCAATGTCTCCGCAGAAGCCGGCCTTGCATCCGTACCGAATGCAAAAACACCAGCCATGATCGCCAATATCTTTCCGGTATTCTTCATTGTGTAATCCTCCCAGACATTATCTTTGTTTCAAGATGCTTCGGCCGTTGATTTTTGACACGTGTCATAAAGCAATCTTAACGAGAGCAAACCGCACCCCAGCGGAATTGCGGCATAGGCCCAGCCAAGGGGCCAATCAATCACCCCGTACTCGACTTCACCACGCATGAACGCCCGCAAGGCAAACGACCCTGACATGTACGTCACTGCTGCAAAGAACAGTGCCGGCATGAGCGTGCGCAATTTGTTGACGAGAGTTCCCATACCCCCCTTCAACTCAAACGTCATAAAATCGAGTGCAAGATGACCACCGCCGCGATAGACCCGCGACAGCGAAAGCGCTGCCAGCGCCGGCATCAGATACAATTCCGTCATTTCGAATTGAATCTGAACCGGGATACCTGCAACCATTCGCATAACGATATCTGCATTAATCAGCACCGCGACGATGACAAGGGCGAGGCACCCTCCCCAATGGAGGATGTCCTCAATCCGATGCAGTATCTTTCCAAAAACGCTCAACCCAGCCTCCTTGAGGTTGAAGCATGAAAAGGATTAGCGCTTGGGCAACTCGACGATCGCCGAACCAATGGCCGACAGTTCACCGTCTTGCTGTTCCGCACGCTGGCGAATTTCCACGAAGTGACGCCCACCTTCCTCATATTTGCGGACGACTTCACTATTGATCAGGATGATGTCGCCTTCTGGATTGTGCCGGCGGACCTGACATTTAGCCTGAGAGAGGAAACCGTCATCGCCCATCCAGTTCGTGACCTGGTGCTGGAGCCATGAGGTTCGTTCAGGACCATAATCGTAAGCACCCGGCGCGCCAACTTCTAGGGCAAACTCTTCCTCCCAATGCACGCGCTCCGGGCAATCCGGGATACCAAAGCGGTTTTTGATACCGGCATTCGGGTGTTTCTGCTGAAGCTGCCACGCCAATTTATTGGCACGGATGTAAAGCCCACCCCAACCCTGCGCATAGGCAACAAAGCCGGTAACCGTCATCGGGCCCTTGACCATGGTCGGCAATGCTTCGCCTTCGGCGACGTCATCCCAATAACGGGTTTCGGACCCACGGATGGTTTCTTGCTCGTAATACTTGGTGAACTCTGCGAGCTCTTCATCGGTGTAAACACGTTTCGGACGCGAACGCGCTTCAGTGTATTTCGTGCCGTTCTCGCGGGCCTGATCACGGTCAGTACGGAAACACCAACTGTCTGCTTCTGCCAGCATGTCACCGGTTTTCGCATCGTAGAAATCAACATGATAAATCTGCTGAATGGCGCGACCGGCAAAACGTGTGTTGTGCTCAACCAGATCCTTCAGATGGGCGACGGTGCGGACCTCGGTATTGCGCATGATCGGCTTGTACCAAGCCCAATCAGCACCGGACCACATCGCATGGACGCCCGGAAGACCGCCAACATAACCGGAAATAATACGGCTGGTAGCAAACAGAAAGCTCGGCAGGGCGATCACATCACCATATTTGGTGGTCTTTGCGTATTCCGGATCACACCAGAGCGGATTGTCATCACCGATACCATGGGCGTAGTGACGAATATTGTCGCGGGTTGCTTCGTAGCACCATGGCTCGACTGTTTTCTCGATTTTGACACCGATACGCTTGCTCAGGTCATCAAGACCTTCTTGCGTAATTTTCGGAAAACGTCTTTGCGAAATCTCGTTCATGTCTCATTTCCTCACTGAAAATAACCTTGGATCACCACACGCCATCAGGCGGCAGTGCCCTGTTTTGCTTCCTGATCTCGAAGGGTTTTGCGGTTCACCTTGCCTGCCGGGGTTTTCGGCAGGTCGGTGACATAATCCACATGACGGGGATATTCGTGACGGCTCAGATTGGTACGGACCAGATCCTGAATTTCCTCTGTCAGGCCATCCTCGAAGCTGTCTTTCAGAACGATAAAGGCCTTCACCACCTGGCCACGTACTTTGTCGGGCACGCCAATGGCGGCTGCCTCGGCAACCTTCGGGTGTTTGAGGATCGCATCCTCGATCTCAACCGCACTCATGGTCCAGCCCGCCGAAATGATCACGTCATCGGCACGCCCGGCATGATAAAAGTATCCATCGGCATCGATCCGGGCGAGATCCTTGGTCGGGAACCATTCGCCCTGCTTGCGCACCATCAGTTCGCCAGTGACATTTGGCTTTGCCGGGTTGCCCTCGGCATCCTGAACTTCAACTTCAACGCCCGGGACAGCCTTGCCCATGGATCCTTCGCGCACATCAAAGTCGGGCGCGCCCGGATAGTTTGCCAGGATCACACCGATTTCGGTGGTGCCATACATCGAGCAAACCTTCGTACCGAAGAGATTTTCAATGTAACGCGCGCTTTCGCTATCAATCGGTTCTCCGGTGAAGGAAAGCTTCTCAATCGCGTAGGTGAAGTTTTCTGCCTGCCCGGTGTTACGCATCATGCGGTAATGGGTGGCAGCTGCGGACATGTTGGTAATCTTATAGTCCTGGATGGCCTTGAGCAGGCGCACGGCATCGAACTTGCCGCTGAATGTTCCGGTAGAAACACCAAGTGCAAGCGGTGCGAGCGTCCCGTGCCAAAGACCATGCCCCCAGGCTGGCGACGACGGGCAGAAGAAGCGGTCACCGGGACGAATGCCCGTTGCGTACAATGCCGCAACCATCAATGTCACCAATGACCGGTGGGTATGTTTTACAGCCGCGGGCAGCAACCGGGTTGTGCCCGATGTGTATTGCAAAACGGCAAGATCATCACCGGCCGTGTCGCAGTCAAAATGATCTGGAAAATCGGCAAGTGATTTGATGAATGCATCGTCGGCAACAACGACATCAAGATTGCCGGCTTCATCCGCGTCATTCTTCTTTTCAGCATTGGTAAAAATGAGGCGCGGCTTGCAATCATCTGCGCGCAAACGAATGCCTTCCGGGCCAAACAGGGTAAACATCGGCACAGCAACCGCGCCCATTTTGATGGCCCCGAACAATGCCACATAGAATGCCAAAGACGGCTCAAGCATGACCGCAATGCGGTCTCCCTTGCCAATCCCTTTCGCCTGCAGGAGATGGGCGAACTGCGAAGAAAGCTTTGCCAGTTCGTCAAAACGGATCAGTTCATCACGCCCATCCGAATGGGCAACGCGCACAGCTACACCGCCTGTGCCTACATGCCGATCAACACATTCATGGGCGATATTGAAAGTCTGGCGGCTTCCATCAAACAGCGCCCAAAGCGCATCGCGTGAAAAGTGCTTCTGGGCATCCGCGTAGGATTGAAAATCCGTCAAACGGGTCATGTCCGGTCTCCTCCCGAATTTTGCTTTCGGGTTCGTCATCGACGTCCCGAACTGTTCGTTGACAACGATAGGGAGATCAGAACATTATTGTCAATACGCTTTACTTATTGTATATAGACAACAAATTTACCGTTGTCAGAGGATGAGATGACCGAAAAGCCAGAAACCCCGAATAACAAAAGACAGGTCCCTGCCGTCACGCGTGCCTTGGCAATCCTCAGGTTTTTGGCAAAATCGTCAGAACCGATGGGTGTAAATCCTATTGCCCGTGAACTGGACCTTGTCCCGAGTACATGCATGCATATTCTGCGGGTTCTTCAGGATGAGGGACTCGTTGAGTTTGAGCCAAAAATCAAACGCTATTCAATTGGTATCGGCATCTTGCCGCTGGCCCGGTCAGCGCTTCAGAAAAACACCTTTTCAGCCCTTGTACAGCCGCATCTATCAGCGCTTTCAACGCAATTTGGCGTCACGGGCATTGCCACCCAGATTGCAGAACCCGGCCAAATGGTGGTGGTTGCACTCTCGCAATCAAACCTGCCATTCCGCCTACAGGTCGATTTGGGCAGTCGCTTCCCATTGCTGATTTCCGCGACGGGTCGTTGTGTCGCGGCATTCAATGAGATGGACGAAGACACCATGCGTTCCAGGTTCAAGAAACTGGCTTGGGATCATCCGCCCAGCTTTGAAGAGTGGCGGGCTGAAATCGATCAGGTCCGAAAGCAGGGATATGCCGTTGACCGCGGCGCGTACATCTCCGGTGTAACCGTCGTCGCCGTTCCGATCCTGGATCAGAATGATCAAATGGTCCGCTCACTGGTGGCAATCGGCATCAGTGAAAGATTACAGAACAAGGAAGTTCCGAAACTGGCCGAGGCATTGCAAACCATTCGGGACAGAATCAACGAAATGCAAGCAATGCCAGGGAGTTAAAAAACGTGTCAGAGAAAGCAACGACCACCGAAGACTGGCGGGGACTCTCTATTCCCGGCTTTATCAGTATGATTGGACCTGTTCGATCTCGTCGAGTGGATGGCCGCAAGACCTATAGCCTGCAGACAACAGCCAACCACGAGAATGCCATCGGTGTCATTCATGGCGGTGTCATTACCAGCTTGCTTGACCAGGTGATGGCGATGGAAGCTTGGCAAGCTGCAGACCGATCCCCAACGGTGACAATCCAGATGGACACACGGTTCCTTGCCTCAGCGACATCTGGCGATCTTCTGGAAGCCAATGTCACCATTCGTCATGCCACCCGATCAATGATGTTTGTCGATGCTGAAATCACGGCCGATAACTCGCTGATTGCAACGGCCACCTCTGTCATGAAGATCATCAAGAAAGCGCGCTAACCTATGACAACCGCAAACTCCACAACCGGCCCGCTTTCGGGTATCAAGGTCCTTGATTTCTCCCGCATCCTTTCCGGCCCCTATGCCAGCATGGTTCTGGCGGATCTTGGCGCCGAAGTTATCAAGGTCGAGCCGATTGAGAAAGGCGATGAAACGCGAAACTTCCCGCCATTTCAGGGACCGCTAAGCCATTACTACATTGCACTGAACCGCAGCAAAAAGAGCATCAGCCTTGATCTTAAATCCGAAGAGGGATGCGAAATTGCGCGCAAGCTTGCTGCCCAAAGTGATATTGTTCTTGAAAACTTCCGCCCCGGCGTCATGGATCGGCTTGGTTTGGGTTACGAGACACTCAAGGCCGACAATCCCGGATTGATTTATTGCTCGATCACGGGTTTTGGCAAAAACAGCCCGCATGGCAACAAGCCAGCGTTCGATATTGTAGCCCAGGCCCTTTCAGGGGTGATGAGCGTCAACCGTGAACCAGATCAGGCCCCGAACAAGCTGGGTCTTCCCTTGGGCGACATGGCAGGCAGTATCTTCTCGCTGTTTGGCGTTCTCGCCGTTTTGCATGAACGCAATCAAACCGGGCACGGTCGCCATGTTGAAATCGCCATGCTCGATAGCCTGATCGCACTTCAGGGCTACCTGTCACAGATCTATTTTGTTAGCGGCAAAAGCCCGGAACCGGTTGGCACCCGCCACCCAAGCATCGTGCCCTACGGTTCATTCCCAACCTCGGACGGGTATGTGATCGTTGCCTGCCTGACCGAACGATTCTGGCACAATTTTGCACGCTGCCTTGATATGGAAGACCTGATCGAGGACCCGCGCTTTGCGCAATATGAACAGCGTTTGGCAAATCGGGATGAGCTCGAACCAATGATTTTCAACCGCATGCAACAGGACTCAACCGAATACTGGCTTGACCGGCTCAGCACATTCGATGTCCCCAACGCCCCGATCCTGAGCATCGGTGAGGCCCTTGAACAGGATCACGTCGCACAACAGGGCCTGATTGAAACCGTCACCCATCCGGTCGCGGGCGAGATGCGCATTGTCCGCGGCCCGATCCAGTTTGATGGCAAAGGTGCGGTACAATCCGGTGCCCCCGCCCTCCTTGGCGAACATACATCTGAAGTCCTGACAGAGATGCTGGGATATTCACCTGAGAAAGTCCAGGATTTGGCCAACAAGGGCTACATCAGAAACACATAGCAAGAAAGCAATCGAGTGACCGGGGTCCATATCCCCGAATTATGACAAACTACGCATGATAAAAAACAGACATTGGATCAATGAAAATCATGACTATCGATTTTCAAACGTGGTGCACTTTGCCATGTTACTGGCAAGAGAGAATGTCGTTTGACAGTATCTGGAACAAGGCAGATATTAATAGTCCGTGCTGTTGGTAACGTTTGGTCGTCACGATCTCCCCCGACAGACATACAGCTTCGCGAACAAAATGTGTTCCGCGGTCAATCAGCCTCTTGAATGACCACCCCCAAAGACTCCAAGACAATCGCAAGGAGCAGGGTATGACGAAAACCACACTTACAAGTCAAGAAGTGGCTCGAAATTTTGCCATGGCCAGACAGGCGGCAGAAAAAGGCCCGGTTATGATCACAACCAACGGCCATCCATCTCATGTCCTGCTGACATATGCAGACTATGATCGGCTTGTTACGAACACGCCTGAGCCCAGTCTGGCGACCCTTTTTTACAGTCCTGAGGCAGCCGATGTTTCATTCTACCCTGAGAGACTTGAGATCAAATTCCGGTCTGACCCGTTTGAATGAAAACAGGTTGGCCAGAAGAGAACATTTTTTTTTGAGGCAGAATTATCGATTGTAAATCAACCTTGACGAGGCAGATCACAGCACCTTCCCCCATGCCCATGTTTTTCTGTGCTGGGCAATGAGCCCGATATCTCGAAAGAAGGAAGGTTATGCGTGAACAACCAAGTTTGGAGACACTTCTGGAACTCGCACTCAAGAAAGCTCTGATGGACAGACAATATTTCTATGTCTCCTGCTATCTCAAACCTGCACTTGAACTGCTGCAGGAGCAAAAAGAGACAAGCAGAACTTCCCATTAATTCTTTCGAACATCGAGCAAAACCCGCCCCTATCCGACTTTCCGGATAGGGGCATTATTTGATCTGGTCGTCTTGTCTGTCCCTATAAACAGTGCTTCAATAACCTCTTCCAGATTCCCAAAGAACGGAACACTCCAATGAGCGATCAGGTCAGAGATGCCATTCAAGTCATCGGTTCGGCACGTACATCCGCCAGCGATCGCAAACGGCTAAGTGGTCCAGGTTTGCGTGCTTTTCACTCTATTACAGACATCTGGGGTCTTACGCATCAACAACGCTGTATCCTTCTTGGAGACCCTGCAATTTCCACCTATCGGCGCTGGATAGTAAAAACTGCGAAGCACGAAGCTATTACCTTGTCAAAAGACACCTTGATCAGGATTTCGGCAATCCTTGGCATTCATAAGCAGCTTACAAATCTGTTCGTAAATCCCGCCGAAGCCATGACATGGCTTCAAGCCTCCCATACCGGAATTGTCTTTTCAGGACTGTCCCCACTTGAAGTAATGCTCCTCGGCACACAAGACGACCTTCTCACCGTAAGACGTTATCTCGATGACTGGCCCTACGGTCCTCAAGGAAATGCATACACATCGACATCATTTAGCCCTGTAAAACCGGAAGATCTTGTTTTTCGCGAGAGTCACTAACCAGTGAATGCTGCTGGAAGGATTTATCATCTTCCCTGCTACATATAGCCTTGCTGGCACACTTGTCCGTCATCATATGAATTCGGAGCAAACCAATGGATTCCGCATGCAACAAGGCGCAATTGACCGGCGGACTGTCCATCACAGTCCGCCGTGATGACGAGAGGCTCATCCGTAAAGCAGCCAAACTCTCAAAAACCAAAAGCATCCCTGACTATCTGGTCGGCTCCCTTGTGATTCAGGCCAACTCCGGCCTTAAGGGCCTTGTTTACGAAGAAAACAGTATTTGAGCAGTGAGAACGCAAAAATGTAGCCCTGCAAAATTTCCAAACGAGATGATGAGTTAACACTGACTTTGCCTGATGACCTGGTTTCCAGACTAGATATTAAAGAAAGGTAAATCCTTTCTGCTTCAGTAAAAGATGGCGTACTCATACTTCGGTAGGGGGACGCGCCACTCTATACGCTGGACGAACTTCTGGCTGCCACGAATCCGGAAGAATTCTCCCAAACAAACACGGACAGTAGGTGGCTAGAAACGTCTCCTCGTGTCGGACGAGAGATCATTTAGATCACTGAATATGATTTTACCGCGCTCTCAAGCTTGGATTGGGCGTGAAGCCCAGGACTACGACGTACAACAGACCTATCGCGGACGCTCAAGGCGCAGATAGTGTTCATTCGCCTCTTCCGGCTCCAGAAACGCATTACATGCCTCAAGAATGCTGCGCGTTTCAGCCCAATCTTGCCACAGCACCTCAGATGTCCAAAGCTGAGCAAAATCAAGCATACGGATCAGGGCCGTTGTATTTCCCAATCGGGACATACTTCTCAAGCCAACAAAATATGTATCTCGAAATACTGGGGGGATTATAGCTCTCGACTGATTGTCAGCCGACATTTCTCTGTTCATGGCAATGCGTGCCATCCGTCCATTGCCATCATCGAAGGGATGCACCTCACTGATCAGAAACATTGCAAACACACCACGCCGGAACCCGCCTTTAAGCTGATCAAGCATGGCAAATCCCTCTTCCAGGGTGCCCGCCACCTTTTCAGGAGACACAAAGACATAGCCTCCTGCCATGTTGTCTTTGGCCTTGAACACACCAGGGTTCTTGCCCAAATGCCCCTGCATGACGCTAACATGATCTGTTCTTAATTGGCGAATAAAGGCGTCAAAACTCGTTGAGGGCGAAGACATATGTGCTGCACCGGAAACCACCTGCCACGTCCCAAAAAGGTCCTGAGAATCCTCTAAGCGTCCCTGGGGAACCTTGTTTGTAAAGATGATGTCTCGCGCTTCCTCTACGTCGAATTTGATCCCCTCAATGAAATTGGAAAAGTAAGCCTCATAGAAAGCACTCAGTTCATTGTTGGCTGGGTTCATGGCAGAGACTGGGCGACCTGTGGGGATGAACTCGTGCAGTGCCGTAAATAGCTTTTCAAACAGAACCACACGATCAGCATCAATCCGGGATTCGCCCCTGTCTGTGCGTCCGCCTGCTTCTAGGAGAACATTATTTGCACCGTGCAGGGCACCAATGATCTGATCAAGCTTTTCAGCTTCCTTTGTCATTCCCAACTGCTGTCCGACCGCAGGCACCTGATCGCGCAACCGGCTTAGGCCGTCTTCTCCATACCGCTCCAAATAGGCTTCTAGATACGCCTTGAGTTCATCCCGGCTATATGTTCGAGCAATACGCCGCGACGAGGTACGGGACGGAACCATACTTTCGATCAGGGCACGTGCCGGGCTCGGAATATATATGCCGTTTTTGGTTCTGGTGTCGTCTGAAAGCGGCTGATGTCCCCGGCGGGCATAAATGGTCAAACCAGGCAGAACAGTATCCCGAGCAGTTGAGGTGATGAGAAAGATGCACCCATCATTGTCTGGCCCATTCTGAAGGGCTGTGCGTCCGTCAAGCACAGGTTCTGAGTAAATCTTTGTGACGATTTCCCAAAGATGACGGCGCACATAGTCTTCGAGTGGAGTATCTAGATCCTTCGTGTAGAGCCCACGTGCCAGCCGTCTCTCTCTGTTGGTCTTCAGTGCATTGGAAATCATTTGCCGCGACGATGGTGACGTCGTGAAAATTTCAGGCAGTTTCTTCAACGACTGCATGTGCAACAGTTCCGCCAACAAGATCGAACAATCCAAGCATTTTGTCGACAAACTCAATAATAAGATAGGAATTTATCGACAAACAGATGGATAAGAGATCTCAGCATCGTCAATGAAGCCATTCAAAGCTCAGATATTTCCAACTAGCGAATGTTGGCTATGTGAAAATCGATGTCACATACCTAGCCGCGAGCGAGATACCACTTATTCAGTTGAGCCTCGTCCAAGGAAAAATACTCCAGCAGATTTTCAGTATCCAGTCGCCGACGATATAATCTCAGAGCCCCATAGTTTATAGCATTGAACAATTTACTATATGTCAGGCCCATATGATTGTATTTGGCAACAGCTTTAGACAACTGAATCGTTCTTTTTCCTGTAGCTGGTCGTTTGGCGGTTTCTCGCAAACCGCCCAGCCAGTCATCGATGACTTGCCTGTCATACCACCACTTTGGCCACCCGTCCTTTTCGGGCGAGTGAAATGGATTAAGAATGCTAGCGGTACTCAAACTGTAGAGCGAGTGAAGGGACAGACCGAGTTCTTCTGAAAGCTCCTTTCTTCCGACAAAACGTGATCTGGTTTCAGCATACTCACGCACACTGTCGCGATGCACGCAGATCATCTTACCATAGCTGGTGTCGAAAGGTTTGCTCTGAAGGTAATGCCGGTCGACAAGGCGTTTGAATTCCTGGCGACCAACTCCCAATTGCTTTCGAGCAATAAAGCCCGGCACATAAATCCGTCGATCACGCTTCTTCAGCACAGAAGGACATCCTCTGCCTGTCAAAATGCGGTCATTCAGCCGACGGTTCATGTAATCCTGAAGCCCGTCAAACAGGAACCCTAACTGCTTTTGCTGTGAAACAAGGCTCTTGTAAAACCCACCAAACATCCAATGCATCACAATTGCGCCATTGGGTGCCCCCTTACCCGCACAGATATCGTCGAGGAATTTGAAATACCCGGAAGGCCAGTTAACCAATGCTCCGGCAGCATGATTCATCTTTTCAATCATGGTTTCTGGTCTTGCGTCCAACCATCCATGGTCAATGTCGCTGTCGCCGCGCCAGGAACGCATTGCCAAAAAGGATATTGTTTGCAGAAGCATATAAAGATCGCCATCCACAATCTGTTTCGGAAAACCAAACTCGGTCAAATCGAATTCGATACCAAGGAACTTGTTGGATATGAGTTGCATGAGTGCCCTGACTGAATCTAAGCACTCACTTCCATGACCTCTATACTGGCACCCGGGTAGACAGGGGGCTAAACGCCCCCTGTTGAATGTTACGGGTTCCTTGCAAACCGGACAGGCGTCACGCAACAATTCGCCATGTTCCGGACAGTGCGTAACGGCTTTCATATCCCACAAACCCGAAACGAAGCCTTTTTCACGCAAACATGAAAAACAGACACGTTGACTTGGCCAGTAAAGGTATTGTTTGGGGATAATCTCTCCCATCGACAGGATAACGTGTAGATTGTTTCCCTTTGCACTCACGTAATGGCAGAGGGACTTCATCTCGTCATCTGAAGCGCCAACAACTTTGGCTAAGCGCCCGAGGCGTGTGCTCATCTTGGACAAGGTTTCTTCCGTGAGATTAACCCCAGCCAAGTTTCCTATCCAGGACATGCGTGGATACCGGTTCAGTTCGGCTATTCTGATCAGATAGCCGACCAGACTCTCGTGTTGGATCGGGGGAGATTTAAAAAGGAGGGATCTAGAGGATGTCATATAGACCTCCCTTACCTTTGTCTTTGCCCCTAGGTTTCTTGTTTTTCCCGGGACGGATCGTTGTTTGCCCAACCTCGAAGGTCACACCCCCCAATTCCTGCACAGCATCGTGAAGATGCTGAAACCGGAGCGTTTCATCCCCCTCAATCAATGCTTTCTCGGTCGCATGATGGACAACTTTCATCATGTAACCAAGAAGCCCTTTATTCTCGTCAACGACATATTTGATCGCGTTCGGGTCATTAAGGGCTGAAAGTTCAGGCCTTGGTAGCGGCAAGTGCTTGTTCAGCATATGAAAGAAGAGGAATACAGATTTGCGATTTTCATCCGTATCAAGATCAAAGGGCATGATGCCGATCTTGCCGTTTCGCCTCGTCTCGAGCTGAGGGTTCAATGCGAAAATGTTGTGAACTTCAGGTAGCCCGGCAAATACGATTGGTTTGCGCAAAATCTCCACCTGAGTTTTCAACCAGTCTGCCGCATCATACTGTCGTTTCGCACTCCCGCGGTTGGTCAGATGCTGAAACTCATCAAAGATCAACATCTCGACACCCGTGCGATCGACATAGTCTTTGATCCTTAGTTCCATGTCCTGCCGAGTGCCTTTCACACTCGACAGATCTCCCAACGCCATAAAGATGCTTGCGGCCAGGTTCTTAACCGTACAGCTCTCAGGCACGATGACAAACAGGACCTTCTTGAATTGTCCACTCTCGTTGTGAAGGTTGCAGTAATCCTCAATGATGGATGTTTTTCCTGCGCCTGTTTCACCGACCATCGTCAGAATGCCCGGCCGGGCAGCATGACGGCCTGTTTGATGGAAGTTCGCAATCTTGGTCAGCGCATCCTGAAAGGCATCATGTGCAATCCTACGATCCCGAAATGCTGCAAGTTTAACAGCCTGTTCTTCGGTGAGACGTCTCTCAAACTCATGCATCCGCCTCACTCCCATCACGGTTTTGCCTTCCCGCACGAGAAGACCTCCATCCCCGTCGTTTCAATTCCTCCTCAAGTTCTTCAGGCGACTGAAATGGTGATGTAAATTCGGCATCTGGAATGACATCGTCATTATCATCTTCAGGAGACCCGTCCGAAGCAGGTAGCGGACCATTATCGTTGCCAGCTTTCCTTTCCTCGCTGCTGACGCGATTGGCCGCCTTGCGTTTCCTTTTTTGGCGACTTTTAATGAGATCTTCAGCCACTTCGAACAATGACTGCCGCACTTCGAGAAATTCATCTTCCGAGGATTTTCTAAGGTCCAGCTTTTGCTTGAGCATCGCTTTGCGGATAATGCGATGACGCCAAATCGATAATTTTGACGCATATGTCTCGTAAATACATGTGACTGGAAGGAAAATCTTCGCATGAGAGTCCTCGACGAAGATCGTCGACAAGTCCTCGGGATCGAATTTGACGCGAACGTCCGGGTTAGTGTGCTTCCCCGACCCGTTTTTCATCAGACGCTGCCGAAGCAATTGCACGGCATCCGACTGATAGCTCAACCCCATGATCTTGATACCGGCTCGAGTCAGCTTTTTTAGCTTCACCTTGAACAGCAATACAGACAGGTCTTGCTGATCGGAAATGAAACGAACCGGATGCTTCTGCACGCCGTCATCCCATTTCTCCAATGGAAGCTCGTCCAACGTCGAATGAATTGTCAGTGCATAGTCATCGACGATGAATTTGGCCAGCAGGAACTCCAAATCCTCAATCGTTAGACAAGCGGCCTTCTCAGACTGATAGTCTCCTCTCTGTTCAGGATTGGAGAATGTTGTACCGGGCAAGGTATGGATCAGCTTCGTGTTTAACGTTCCGAAGAAGCGTTCAACTGCGCCCTTATAATGAGGTGTTCGAGCCGGATTATATTCCAGTGAAACACCTAGCTGACTGCAACTGTCCTGCAAATCTTGCGAGTGGAACTCCAGGCCATTGTCGAGAACCAAAGTGTCCATCAAACCAAAACACGGCCACTCTGATGAGAACTTAGCGTCCATCATGGTACCCGGTTGGGCTTTGACTTGCGACAATACTTGTTCGAGATATTGCTCTTTGGGAAGGATTGCATGCTTCAAGCAATGCATGACAGAAACATAGCTCGGCGCGTCAAAGCTAATGTAGAAGCCGACGGGCATTCGACTGTAAAGGTCCAGAGCCACGGTTAACCAAGGTCTTCCCAATAGCTCACCTGACTGAAGCCTTAAGATGATGTCCATCAAGTGATGATCCACTTGCACAATGTGCAAAGGAAATCTCGCAACAACACCAGCTCCGACAGAGGCAAAAACTTTATCAGCTTCTTTTCGCCCTTTTTGGCCTGTCATCACTTCATAGGGATTAAGCCCGGCAAGAAAACGGTAGATGCTTCGCGAAGACGGTATGTGCATACGTCCAGCTTCTGGATGAAGCTTATTTTCTCTTACTAACCGACTTTTAAACTCCTTGAAGACGCTGAGTTTCGTCTTCGGTGTTCGGATGAGGTACTGGTCCTCGATAACTTCCTGAAGTATTTCAAAAGACCGGTTGCACAAACATGTCGGTCGTCGCCCCTTCACGTGGTGCCGAGGAAGGAGAGCTGTAATGTTCCGTCCGCCTTTGATCCAAGTATCATACCACCTCCAAATCGCAGTAAAACTTGGCGGCAAAGAAACCCCGCCCAGTACAGCGCTCTGGATCACGTCATTTATAGCTGTTGTTAAGTTGCTTTTAGCAAGATACTCGTCAACTTTTTCAACATAACTTAGCCGTTCTCGCGCAACAGCCTTGTCCCTCTCATTAAATGCATCAAACCGCTTTTCAGTTTGATCTTTTGAATTGATCAAGGCTTCAGGGACTTGCTGATCTAGCGACGCCTCACCATCGATGATTTTTTTCACCAGTTTGCGCGTGGAAATCAAACGAGGCTTACCTGTTTGACAACATGTGAGGTTCAGTTCACCGGTTTCGGTGTGGCATGTGACTTTATAAACTGCCTCATCCAGCCGAATTCGTGTATTGATCGGGATATGGATCATTGTCATAGCTTTGCATCCCCCTCAAACAACCAGACCAGACTGTTCTCTGTAATAGGTGCATGAAGATCGACGCAAAGCTTACCCTCTGCAATGTAAGGCAACACCGCTTCCAGAGCGTCATCAGCGCTGATTTTACGGGCAAGTTCTTTAACTGATACCCGCCTTCTCCCACCGAAAGCACGCTCGATCGAAATGATGGAATATATTGTTCCACCCAGTAGGCGATAGGGCTGCAAGAGGTTTACATTCGAAAATAGAGGCTCAGGACGAATTTGATCCTCTGTCCAGACCTCAAATGAGTATCCTTTATCCTGAAGTAGGCCTCGTATCACCTCAAACCGATCAAAGATGCCATCCTTGATAAGTTTGTTATTTGGCTTGACCTCGATAATCTTACGCCCCGTCTTGGTTCTAACCTCAATATCAGGGTAGTAAATTCGCTCCTTTCCGCAAAATTCGTACATAAGACCAAAAGGTTGCGACCAGTAAGTCACTACTTCTGGCAATACATCCAAAAGCCGCATGCAATCCCGCTCAAGTTGAGACTCCCAGGGTACGTGGCGCTTGTTCTTACCGCTGAAAAATCGACCAACAACTCGGCCTTTGCTGCGGGTCACGACCCGCCTTGCTGATTCATACATGTTCTGCTCCTCAAGTTGAAATTAGGCAAAGTAATCCTGTGGCGTGCTTGACACGCAGTGCTTGCCTGAGAGGAGGGAACGTGCTAAACGAGAAGGTAACCACACCTTATCGCATTTAGCGACGTAACCAACCGTCTCAGACATTCTGGGGCGGTTTTTGCGTTTCAGACCTCATGAGTTGTTTTCGTTATGGGAGTATGTTCCCGGTTGAACTTAAAGAGGTCAAGCCCGTCGGTCGTGATTATCGTCTCGAAATCAAATGATGATTAACTGAGATGAATCTTTAGGGCACACAGGAAATAATTCAGAAAGAGGTTCAACATAACTATGTAGTTGTATCTTCGATACAAGCTACACATAAAACTGCCAAATTTCACCGAACTCTACAGAGGTTAATAACACCATCTAGTGGTGAAAACCTCTCAAAGGCAAACCCGAAAAATTTGAAAACCTGCATTCAAAACTTTCTTCTTGCTCTCTCAGTCTGAGTTAATCTCTCCCAGAGCTACACTGTAGCCGCAGCAGAAAACTCTCAAGTTTTTGAAAATATCTAGAGACTCGGGCAACTGAGATTTGAGTAAAACAGCGATTGAATGACTACCCCCCAAACTTCAAGTCTGGCTCGGATACATTCATTTGGCTCCTTCAGAGCAACATCTCAATTCTGGAGACAATACCTTAGCTACAATCACTCAAATGGGTTGTTAACGTCGGCCATTTAAGTGTCAAAGTAGGAAGGACATTGTCGAGTGCCAGTTTCATCATTTCCGGCGAGAATTTCAGCTTCTCTGGCGAAAATTTCAACTTTTATGGCACTCGACAAGACACCCATGGTAGGCCCGGAGGGACTTGAACCCCCAACCAGACCGTTATGAGCGGTCGGCTCTAACCAATTGAGCTACGGGCCCCCAAGAAACAAGATGGGGTATAGAAAAGACCGCACCAGATCACTGGTGCGGTCCCGAAAACTAGCGATTTTCGGGCCAAGGTCAAGCCCGAACGTCGTGTTATTTCTTAATAATCGAGGAACGAACGCAATTTGCGTGAGCGTGACGGATGTTTGAGCTTCCGCAGCGCTTTTGCTTCGATCTGACGAATACGTTCGCGGGTCACAGAGAACTGCTGACCAACCTCTTCAAGCGTATGGTCGGTGTTCATACCAATCCCGAAACGCATCCGCAAAACACGTTCTTCACGCGGGGTGAGGGACGCCAGAACCCGCGTGGTAGTTTCACGCAGGTTTGCCTGGATCGCCGCATCAAGCGGTTGAACAGCGTTTTTATCCTCGATGAAATCGCCCAGATGACTGTCTTCCTCGTCCCCGATCGGGGTTTCGAGAGAGATAGGCTCTTTGGCAATTTTCAGAACCTTACGAACCTTTTCAAGCGGCATCTGAAGTTTTTCAGCCAGCTCTTCGGGGGTCGGTTCACGACCGATTTCATGCAACATCTGGCGCGAGGTCCGAACCAGTTTGTTGATGGTCTCTATCATGTGGACCGGAATACGGATGGTCCGGGCCTGATCAGCAATAGAGCGCGTGATCGCCTGACGGATCCACCAGGTCGCATAGGTCGAGAATTTATACCCACGGCGATATTCAAACTTATCTACCGCCTTCATCAGGCCGATATTGCCTTCCTGAATAAGGTCGAGGAACTGAAGACCACGGTTGGTGTATTTTTTGGCAATCGAGATCACAAGACGCAGGTTGGCCTCGATCATCTCTTTTTTTGCACGGCCTGCTTCGCGTTCACCCTTGTTGACCACGCCATAAACGCGGCGGAATTCACCAATCGGCAAACCAACTTCGGCGGAAACACCACCGATGCCTTCGCGCAGGTTGGCAATTTCATCAGGATAGCGTTCGATAAAGGCTTTCCAGCCCTTGCCCGGCAGACCCGAAACACGTTCCATCCAGTTCGGATCAAGCTCGTTGCCCTGATACTGTTTCACAAAATCAGGACGCTTGATTTTGCAGCGATCGGCAAAGCGCAGAAGCTTACCTTCAAGGCCAAGCAAACGGTTGTTCAAGCCGGTCAGGTGATCGAGAAGCTCTTCAATCCGGAAGTTGTTCAGATGAACATCTTCCATCAGGTCGACCATCTCGTTTTTAAGCTTGTTGTAACGCTTTTCGGTCGCGGCCGGCACGGCCTCGCCCTTATTGTGCGCGACAAGACGCTGTTCCTGGGCTTTATGGAGTTTCTCGTAGGTCTTCGCAATCAGCTCAAACTTCTCAAGAACCTGCTCGGTCAGCTCTTCTTCCATTTTGGACAGAGAGACATTGACCTGCTCGTTCTCGTCATCGTCTTCATCGCTGTCGCGCGGGCCCTGAGCCTGTTCTTCTTCCTCGTCATCATCATCGGATTTTTCAGAAGTTTCGGACTCGTCTTCGTCGTCCTCCTCTTCCTCTTCACCGATTGTGTGCGGGGTTTCGGTTTCGGCCTCATCATCGTCGTCGTCATTGGCACTGTCGAAACTTTCGACATCTGCTTCCGGATCGACTTCCTCGGCATCGGCTTCTTCGCCGTCACTTTCCTGTGCGGCAATTTCCGCATCCGGGCCACCGCCATAGGTGGTCTCAAGGTCAATGACGTCACGCAGCAAAAGTTCACCAGCCTGAAGCTGGTCATGCCAATTGACAATCGCACGAATGGTCAGCGGGGATTCGCAAATCCCGCCAATCATCATGTCACGACCGGCCTCGATACGTTTGGCAATGGCAATTTCGCCTTCGCGCGAGAGCAATTCGACACTGCCCATTTCGCGCAGATACATACGCACCGGATCATCAGTACGGCCCACATCGTCTTCAGAGATATTACCACGCGGATCAGCTTCTGCTTCCTCGCTGTCGTTATCATCTGAATCGTCGCCATCGATGACATTGATGCCCATCTCATTGAGATTGCTCATCACGTCTTCGATCTGTTCCGACGAGAAATGCTCTGACGGCAAAGCCGCATTCAGTTCATCGACCGAGATGTGGCCTTTCTCTTTGCCCTTGGCAATGAGCTTTTTGATGGCCGACTTATATGTATCGAGAAGAGGTCCGTCTGCGTTTTCAGAAGAGTTCTTTTTCTCTTCAGCGTTCGAAGTCTTAGACGACATCTATTCCCCGTTTCCCGCTGGGTACATGTTCTGTACCGTTGTTGTCCCAAGCACTGTATTCTCAGCGCAAATCACAAATAGCCCGAGCGCTGATCCGGCGTGCACCGCACCCAAAGATCAGTCGTCGAGCTTAAACACTTTCTCCCGGCGACGAGCGAGATCCTCACGTCTGTGAGAAAATCTCTCCCATTCTTCCTCGCTGGTATCTGCTGCCAACTGTCGGACGGCGTATTTTGCCTCTTCGTCCTCCAGGGAGCTTACAGCCATGGAAAAAACCTGTTTCCAACCCGTTCGGGCCCGTTCAAGCGGCGTTTCGGACTTGGCGAAAGCAGCGTGCGCTATAATATCGGCACTAACCACCCGCAAAACTGTCTCTGACAGCCCGTCGCGCTTCAATTGGGCCTTGATCGTATCAGAATCAAGTCCAGGATCATCATCAAGCAGCTTTAAGACGGCCCGACGAAGATTGTCAAGCTCGGAGTCTGCACAACTATAGATTCCGAGCTGTTCACCGACCTCATCATGCAGATGAGGATGGTTGATCAGCGTCACCAGCAGGATCGAGTCTTGCAGGTCACGCTTCTTTTGCATGGGTGGACGCGACATCCCCGGCACCGCTTTACCGGCCGGACCCCAGAAATGGTCATTTTTCCCGCGTTTGCCAGCCCGGCCCGGTTTTTTATTTTGATAACCGCCTGCCGATCCCCCCGAATATCCACCGCCATAACTACCACGACCGGCCGGTT
This sequence comes from Thalassospira sp. GB04J01, assembly GCF_000751115.1. NCBI lineage: Bacteria > Pseudomonadati > Pseudomonadota > Alphaproteobacteria > Rhodospirillales > Thalassospiraceae > Thalassospira > Thalassospira sp. GB04J01. Next base: position 174,908 of record NZ_CCDX020000010.1, read on the forward strand.
TTCCGGTTTTTTCGCCCTTAAACAATTTCCACGTGCGATCATTAAACATGGATCGGTACTGCGATTTAACCGCGTCATCGGCAATCACGGAAATCCGCTGATGAAGGTCGGCCTCAAGGGCGGCACGCCGTTCGGGGGTATCAATCTTGCGCCCCGACAATTCCATGCGCCAGATCAACTCGGCCAACGGAACTGCCGTATCAATAATTTTCTGGAACGTCGCAAACCCGTCGGGGGCGGCCATCATGGTATCGGGATCTTCGCCTTCGGGCAGGATGGAAAACACCAGTGACTTACCGGGACGCAGGATCGGCAGTGCGCGTTCTGCGGCACGCACAGCCGCCCGTTTGCCCGCCGCATCACCGTCAAGACACATCACCGGCTCGTTGGTCATTTTCCAAAGTTCGCCGATTTGTTCTTCGGTCACGGCTGTGCCAAGCGGTGCGACAGCCCCACGATATCCCGCCCGATGCAGGGCAATGACATCCATGTAACCTTCGGTCACGATAATCGGTGCATCATTCTGCGATGCTTCGCGCGCCTGCGGCAGACCATACAACAACCGCCCCTTATGAAACAGCGGCGTATCCGGACTGTTGAGGTATTTTGGCTTGCCATCGCCCATGACGCGGCCGCCAAACGCCACCACCCGACCCCGACGATCAAGTATCGGAAACATCACCCGGCCACGGAACCGGTCATAGCTTTGTCGCCCGCTATCTTCGGGCTCGATCAAAAGTCCGGCTTCGATCATCAGCTTTTCGTCGATTTCTTCGCGCTTGAGTGCGGCCTTCAGTGCACCACGATTATCGGGCGCAAACCCCAGACGGAAATCGGCAATGGTTTTGTCATCCAGACCGCGTCGGCGGAAATACTCCAAACCTTCCTTGCCCTCGGGCATGCGCAGCATGCGTTCAAAGAACACACAGGCGACTTCCATCACCTCATAGAGGGTTTTGGCTTTTTGTTCGCGTTCCTGGGCTTCGCGGGATGGTTTTGGCACATCCATGCCGACCTGATTGGCCAGCACCTCAACCGCCTCGACAAAGGTCAAACCACGGGTATTCATCACAAAGCTGATGACGTCGCCATGCGCACCACAGCCAAAGCAGTGATAGAAACCTTTTTGGTCGTTGACCGTAAAGGAGGGAGATTTTTCAGAATGGAACGGACATAGCCCGGAATATTCCCGGCCACGCTTGATCAGCTTCACAGACGATCCGACGACATCCGCCAAATCGACCCGTGCCCGCAGGTCGTCTAGAAACGACTGGGGAAAGCTCATGATTGTCCCGATCCCGTGATTTTGGTGCGATCATCCGCACAAATGGTAATTACCCTGCCCCGGACTGTTTTTTATTGTTGTATCAATGACAGGCCTGAGACGACGAAAGCCGGACGATTTTACACGCCCGGCTTCCATTTAAATAGGCTTCTTGGCGTTAACCCAGAAGTTTTTTAGCAACGCCACCAGCTTTGCCGAAATCCATAGTCCCGCTGTACTGTTCACGCAGAACAGCCATGGTTCGACCCATGTCCTTAAGACAGGTCGCGCCAAGATCGGAAACGGCACAGCGCACAGCATCTTCGATTTCTTCATCGGAAAGCTGCTTGGGCAGGAAAGTTTCGATCACGGCGATTTCGGCCGCTTCCTGTTCTGCCAATTCCGGGCGATTGCCCTTGGTGTACATTTCGATGCTTTCGCGGCGCTGTTTTACCATCGCCTGAAGCAGAATGACGATATCATCGTCGGAAATACCATCGGTATTCCCCTCGCCCCGTGCTGCGATATCGCGTTCCTTAAGTGCTGCCAGAATAAGGCGCACGGTGGTTACGGAGCAGGCATCCTTCGCAAGGACGGCCTTTTTCAAAGCGTCAGTAAGCTGCGATCGCAGCATGGCTCATCTCTGATTCTGTGGAACAAAGGAGCGAACATAGCGTAAAACGCCATCCGAGGCAAAGAAAACCGCGCGCCTCAAACCGTTGATTTTCCTAGAGAAATAAAAGTTTAGATGCGTCCTTGACAGGCCCGCCTCGTTCCCGTAGACATCCGCCAATTTGCCTACCGGGATTAAGCTTCGCCCCGCTTTCAGCACACCCGACTGGCGCAACCAAAACGCGTAGTCATCCATGCTGGAAAACCCTTGGCACGTCTGCATGTCCGGTATGCGGGTTAAAAGCAGCCGTTTGAGTCGGCTTGCGTGAAATTATTATATATATAAAGACTCCGTGTCTCACCGTGGAAAGATCGAAAGGACATTTGCCAATGTCATCCCCCACGCACACCCCGCCTCCTGGTGCTTCCGCCGTTCTGGTTCTTGCAGATGGTTCAGTATTTTGGGGACGCGGCGTCGGTGCCCGAGGAGAGGTCGTCGGTGAAGTCTGCTTCAACACCTCGATCACGGGCTATCAGGAAATCATGACCGACCCGTCCTATGCCGGTCAGATGATCACCTTTACTTTCCCCCACATCGGTAATGTCGGCACCAACGATGAAGACATCGAAAAGGCCACACCGGTTGCCCTTGGCTGCATCCTGCGCCAGGACATCACCGAACCGTCAAACTACCGCGCACAGAAACATTTCAACGACTGGCTGACCGAACATGGCCGGATCGGGATTGCCGGCGTTGATACCCGCCGCCTGACCAAGCGCATCCGAAATGAAGGTGCCCCCAACGGGGTGATTTGCCACAACCCCGATGGCACGTTTGATATCCCCGCTCTGATCGCCATGGCCAACGACTGGCCGGGACTTGAGGGCATGGACCTTGCCAAGGACAACAGCTGTGAGGCCGGGTACGAATGGGATGAAACCCTTTGGACCCGCGAAGGTGGCTACGGCGCACTTGGCAATGCCAAGCACCATGTGGTTGCCATCGATTACGGTGTAAAGCGTAACATTCTGCGCAATCTCGCCGCCCTTGGCTGCAAGGTATCGGTCGTTCCGGCAGACACCTCGGCCGAGGACATTCTGGCGATGAACCCAGATGGGGTGTTCCTGTCAAACGGCCCCGGTGACCCGGCGGCAACCGGTACATATGCCGTTCCGACCATTCAAAAACTGATGGACAGCGGCAAGCCGGTCTTTGGCATCTGCCTTGGTCATCAGATGATGGCGCTGGCCCTTGGCGCCAAGACGCAAAAAATGGATGTTGGCCATCGTGGTGCGAACCACCCGGTCAAGGACACCACCACCGGTGTTGTCGAAATCACATCCCAGAACCACGGCTTTGTTGTTGATAAAGACAGCCTGCCTGACCACGTCGAAGCGACGCACTTCTCGCTGTTTGACGGATCGCTTGCGGGCTTGCGCGTTAAAGACAAACCGATCTTTGCGGTTCAGTACCACCCCGAAGCATCCCCGGGACCGCATGACAGCCACTACCTGTTCAAACGTTTCGTTGGTCTAATCCAGGACGCGAAATCCCGATGACGGGATACGCCCCAAGATAACCGATTAACGGACTTAAACGAGGCGGTGCAGCAGACGCGCCCGCCCTGCGAAAAGCGGAAAAAGACATGCCGAAACGTACAGACATTAAATCCATTCTCATCATCGGTGCCGGCCCGATTGTTATCGGTCAGGCTTGCGAGTTCGACTATTCCGGTGCTCAGGCCTGTAAGGCGCTGAAGGAAGAAGGGTATCGCGTCATTCTGGTCAACTCCAATCCTGCGACCATCATGACCGACCCGAACCTTGCCGATGCGACATATATCGAGCCAATCACCCCAGCCATGGTCGCCAAGATCATTGCAAAAGAACGCCCTGACGTTCTTTTGCCGACCATGGGTGGCCAGACGGCCCTGAATACCGCACTTGCCCTGCATGATGATGGCACGCTTGAAAAATACGGCGTTGAAATGATCGGTGCAAAAAAGCACGTCATTGAAAAGGCCGAAGACCGTCAGCTGTTCCGCGAAGCCATGGACAAGATCGGCCTTGAAAGTGCGCGTTCGGCCATGGTTCGGACCTTCGAAGAAGCAGTTTTAGCTCTTGAAACCACAGGCCTTCCGGCGATCATTCGCCCAAGCTTTACCCTTGGCGGTGAAGGGGGCGGCATTGCCTATAACCGCGAAGAGTTCGAACAGATCGTGCGCAACGGATTGGCGATTTCGCCGACCCATACGGTCCTGATCGAAGAGTCCATTCTGGGCTGGAAAGAATATGAGATGGAAGTTGTGCGCGATCACGCGGATAACTGCATCATCATCTGTTCGATTGAAAACGTCGATCCGATGGGCATTCACACCGGGGACTCGATCACCGTCGCCCCGGCATTGACCCTGACCGACAAAGAATACCAGATCATGCGCGATGCCTCCTTGGCGGTGCTGCGTGAAATCGGTGTTGATACCGGCGGCTCGAACGTTCAGTTCGCGGTAAATCCTGATGATGGCCGTCTGATCGTCATTGAAATGAACCCGCGTGTGTCGCGTTCATCAGCACTGGCATCCAAGGCAACCGGCTTCCCGATTGCCAAAATCGCGGCCAAGCTTGCGGTTGGTTATACGCTTGATGAACTCGACAACGACATTACCGGTGTGACTCCGGCCTCGTTCGAGCCGACCATCGATTATGTCGTCACCAAAATCCCGCGCTTCACGTTTGAAAAATTCCCCGGTGCACAGGCGCTTTTGGGCACCGCGATGAAGTCGGTTGGCGAAGCCATGTCAATCGGCGGCAGCTTTGCCGAAAGCCTTCAGAAAGGTCTTCGTTCGATGGAAACCGGGTTGACCGGTCTTAACGAAGTCAAAATCGAAGGTGCCCCGGACAAAGCCGCGATCCGCGCCAAACTGACCCAGCCGATCCCGTTCCGTATTCTTTATGCCGCACAGGCGTTCCGCCATGGCATGACCTTGGCCGAAATTCAGTCGGCCACCAAATTCGATCCTTGGTATCTCAAACAGATCGAAATGCTGGTTGCAGAAGAAGAAAAAGTTCGCACGGGTGGCATTCCAAAAGACAAACAGGGACTGCTGCGCCTTAAAAAGCTTGGTTTCTCGGATGCGCGTCTGGCGGAATTGGTCGGTCGCGAAGAAGACGATGTCCGTGCGGATCGTCAGGCCCTTGGCCTGCGCCCGGTTTACAAGCGCATTGATACCTGCGCGGCAGAATTCCCGTCGCGTACGTCCTACATGTACTCAATGTACGAAGGCGACGGTTTCTTTGAACCCGAAAACGAAGCCGAAGTCACGGATCGCAAGAAAGTCATCATTCTTGGGGGTGGTCCGAACCGGATCGGTCAGGGCATCGAATTTGATTACTGCTGTGTTCACGCGGCCTATGCGCTGCGCGAAACCGGGATCGAAGCGATCATGGTCAACTGTAATCCGGAAACGGTTTCAACCGACTATGACACATCAGATCGTCTGTATTTCGAACCGCTGACCGCCGAAGACGTGATTGAGCTGTGCCAGCTTGAACAGACCAACGGCGAACTGCTTGGCGTGATTGTTCAGTATGGCGGACAGACCCCGCTTAAACTGTCCGCGGCCCTTGAAAAGGCTGGCATTCCGATCCTTGGCACCAGCCCAGACAGCATTGACCTTGCAGAAGACCGCGACCGGTTCCAGGAACTGATCCATAAACTTGACCTGAAACAACCGGCCAATGGCATTGCCCGTTCGGTTGACGAAGCCGTCAAGATTGCCGAAAGCATCGGCTATCCGATTGTGATCCGCCCGTCTTATGTTCTGGGCGGTCGTGCGATGGAAATCGTTCACACCACCGAAGACCTTCTGCGCTATATGCACGAAGCCGTTCAGGTATCTGGCAAAAGCCCGGTTCTGATCGACAGCTTCTTGCAGGATGCGATTGAAATTGATGCCGATGCGGTATCGGACGGCGAAAACGTATTTGTTGCTGGCATCATGCAGCACATTGAAGAAGCTGGTATCCATTCGGGTGACTCGGCCTGCTCCTTGCCACCCTATTCACTTGATCAGGACATGATTGATCGCCTGAAAGCACAGACCGTTCAGCTGGCCAAGGCGCTTGATGTTGTCGGTCTGATGAATGTTCAGTTCGCGATCAAGGATGACGAGATTTATCTGATCGAAGTCAATCCGCGTGCATCACGTACGGTTCCGTTCGTTGCCAAGGCTACCGGCAACCCGATTGCCAAAATCGGCGCACGGATCATGGCCGGTGAAAAACTCGGCGACTTTGACATTGATCCGGGTCCGTTCAAACACATCGCGGTCAAGGAAGCCGTCCTTCCGTTCAACCGCTTCCCCGGCGTTGACACCTTGCTTGGCCCGGAAATGCGTTCGACCGGCGAGGTCATGGGCCTTGATACTGATTTTGGCCGTGCCTTTGCCAAGGCACAAATGGCGGCGGGCCATACCCTACCGCTTAAAGGCAACGTTTTCATCTCAGTCAAAAACCATGACAAACCGGCTGCAGTTCAACTCGCACGCGATGCGATTGCACTTGGCTTTGGTGTGGTCGCGACCCATGGCACAGCAGAAGCTCTTGAAAAAGAAGGGCTGGACGTCACCCCGGTCAATAAGGTACAGGAAGGACGTCCTCATGTTGTCGACATGATGAAGAACGGTGATATCAACTTGGTATTCAACACCACAGAGAGCAAACAGGCCGTGGTCGACAGTTTCTCGATCCGCCGCACAGCTCTTACTGACGATATTCCGTACTACACCACAGTCGCCGGTGCACGTGCCACTTTGCGTGCCATCGACAACCTGAAACGCGGAGCACTTGATGTTCGCGCGCTTCAGGAATATCTTGGGGACAAGTACTGAGGTTCTTAACCGAATCCGACCAAAGAGTTTAGACCGCCCGGCGGTAAATGCCGGGCGGTTGATTTTGTAGTATCGACCGCAATTAAGAATAGGCTGTGAGCGCGATGGAAAAAGTACCAATGACCCCGCAAGGGCATCAGCGCCTCGAAGAAGAACTGAAGCACCGCAAATCCGTTGAACGTCTTGAAATCATCAAGGCAATCGCGGAAGCGCGTGAGCATGGTGATCTTTCGGAAAATGCCGAATATCACGCTGCCCGCGAACGCCAAAGTTTCTGCGAAGGTCGTATTGCCGAGCTGGAAGATGTCCTGAGCCGGTCCGAAGTTATCGATGTACCGTCACTTGCCGGTTCCGTCGTTAAATTCGGGGCAACGGTTGAACTTGTCGACGAGAACACCGACGAAGAAACCACCTATCAGATTGTTGGCCCGATCGAGGCTGACATCAATGCCGGTCGTATTTCGACAACGTCCCCGATTGGGCGTTCGCTGATTGGCAAGTCGGTTGGTGATTCTGTCGAGGTGATCGTTCCCGGCGGCACCAAGAGCTATGAAATTTTGAAGGTCGACTTCGCCTGATTGAAAAAAACTTTCAATACGAAAACGGCCCGTCATCAAAACGGGCCGTTTTTTTATGCCTTCATTTCATCAAACACAGAAATTCCGGATGAACGCCATGACAGCCCAGATCACCATCCGCCAAGCAATCCCTGATGATTGCGCCCATGTCGCAGACATGTCCAATGCCCTGCATGTTGAAATGGATTACGACAATCCACCCCATAGCACGGACAGCATCCATGACATGATGTTTGGTAAACATGCGCTGATCAAAAGCCTGATCGCATGGCACGGTGAAACCCCGGTCGGACAGGCGGTGTTTCAGCCTTTCTACAACCCGGATATCTCGAAACTGGGTTTGTGGATGACCGAACTTTATGTCACGCCTGACATGCGATCAGAAAAGGTCGGGCATAAACTCATGACCGCCATGGGCAATCACGCGACCAGACATGGCTATGTGTCAATGTGGTGGTCTGTCCTTCAACGCAACGAAGGGGCGCTTCGTTTCTATGAACGGCTCGGCGCACGTAACTCCGGCGCATTGCAATATGAGATTGATGGTGACGCGCTGATGCGCCTTACCGATTAGCGGCAAAATTTCATGCAAAAAACCCAATCTGCCGTAAAGCAGATCGGGTTTCATTCAACGCGAGTTTCACCACAGAGACGTGTCAGTCTTCAGCTTCGATATCGATTGGCACGCCGGGCATATTTTTGGCCGTCCGAATCGACAGAGCCGATTTGACGTGATTGACGTTCTCAGCAACGGTCAGCTGCGTCGTCAGGAATTTCTGATATTCGTCCCAGCTGTGTGAAACGATCTTAAGAAGGAAATCCATTTCACCGGCAACCATGTGACATTCACGCACTTCCGGCCACGCAGCCGCACGGGCTTCGAACGCACGCAAGTCGTGTTCAGCCTGACTTGCCAAACCAACCATCGCAAACACCGTGACATTATAGCCAAGTGCCTGGGCATCAACATCGGCGTGATAGCCCTGAATGAAACCGGTTTCTTCCAGCGCACGCACACGACGCAAACAGGGCGGGGCCGAGATACCTGCACGACGTGCAAGTTCCACATTGGTCATGCGGCCATCTTCCTGTAGATCGCGCAGAATTCTGCGGTCGATCTTGTCGAGTTTGACCCGTTGCATTTATTCCTCGATTCTGTGCGCTAAACTGACCTCGTACGAAACAATATTACAGCGAGGCCCGATGCTGGCAATAATATATTCCGATCAAGAATGCAATCTTGTGCTTGGATGCCGTAACTGAAAATGCCGTAAATTCCGATTTTTATTGTCTTTTTGCCCTATGGTCTCAGGGTCTTGGCCATGCTTGGCAAACGCCCCGTCAAAAACGTAAAATTTCAACGCCTGAAAATCTGCCCAGCAGCATGTAAACTTTGTGCGAAGCTGTTGCGTCTTGCGCGGTCAGTCAATATGTTCGAGGCCAGTTTTCATTCAGCTCGGACGAATACAAAGAACATGGCCCAAGAACATCAGACCAAAGTCCTTATCATTGGCTCCGGTCCTGCCGGATATACTGCCGCGATCTATGCGGCACGTGCCAACCTTGAACCCATGATGGTGATGGGCCTGCAACCCGGTGGTCAGTTGACGATCACCACCGACGTTGAAAACTATCCGGGCTTTGCCGATGTTATTCAAGGTCCGTGGCTGATGGATCAGATGAAGGCACAGGCTGAACATGTCGGTACCAAAATGGCACACGACCTGATCACCGAAGTCGATTTTTCCAAACGCCCGTTCGTCTGCAAAGGTGATTCTGGCGATGTTTACATTGCCGAAACCATCATTATCTCAACCGGGGCTCAGGCCCGCTGGCTGGGCCTGCCGGGCGAAGAAAAATTCAATGGGCGCGGCGTTTCTGCCTGTGCGACCTGTGACGGGTTCTTCTATCGCAACAAGCCGGTCACGGTTGTTGGAGGTGGCAACACCGCGGTCGAAGAAGCCCTGTATCTTGCTGGCATCTGCTCGAAGGTTACCCTGATCCACCGCCGTGATGAGCTGCGTGCAGAAAAAATGCTGCAGGACCGTTTGCTTAAACACGAAAAGATCGATGTGGTCTGGGACAGTGTTGTTGATGACATTCTGGGTGGCGATGGCCCGATGGATGGTGTTGAAGGGGTGCGTGTCCGCAACATCAAAACCGATGAAACCACGGACATCCCGGCCGATGGTTTCTTTGTTGCCATCGGTCACGATCCGGCAACGGCGGTATTTAAGGGGCAGGTCACCATGGATGACGAAAACTATATCCTCGTCAATCCGGGCAGCACTGCAACCAACATTGCCGGTGTCTTTGCCGCAGGCGACGTCACTGACAAGATTTACCGTCAGGCCGTGACGGCTGCGGGCATGGGCTGCATGGCCGCCCTTGAAGCTGAAAAGTTCATTGCTGAACAAGAAAGCTGATCTTTTCGGCTTTGGCGTGATGGGCATCCTGTGCCACCGTCATAAACAAAATGATCCAGAAAACACCAAAGGGGATGCATTTTTGCATCCCCTTTTTCATGTGCCTGTTTTGGGTCCGATCCCGCCAATTACCTGACTTTTCACAAGAATCGCGCCGTTTGAAAATAGCGGTATAGGAAAATGCCTGCTTGCAGAAAACGTCACAGGCCTCATATTGAATTAATAATCATGTGCTTGGGCGGTTTGTGTGACGCACTTAACAGTGTTGAAACCAAATTGCCCATAAAAGAAGAGAACTATTATCAGGGGACTGGCGCAGCGACCGTGCGGCAGTGACATCTAGGAGCAGGTCTATGGACTGGGACAAGCTGCGTGTATTTCACGCTGTTGCGGAAGCTGGAAGCTTCACCCATGCGGGGGAAAATCTTAATCTGAGCCAATCGGCTGTCAGCCGGCAGATCAGTGCGCTTGAAGAAAGCGTAAAGGTTCCATTGTTCCATCGCCATGCACGTGGCCTTATCCTGACGGAACAGGGTGAACTTCTGTATCGCACGGCACATGATGTGTTTGCCAAACTTTCGATGGCAGAAGCCCGCATCCGCGAATCCAAGGAACGGCCAAGCGGCCCGCTGAAAGTAACCACCACGGTTGCCTTTGGCTCAACCTGGCTGACACCGCGCATTAACGAATTTCTTGAACGGTATCCGGAAATTGAACTGTCGCTTGTGCTCAATGACGAGGAACTCGACCTTGCCATGCGCGAAGCAGACGTCGCGATCCGCATGCAGCCGCCCCGGCAAGCCGACCTTGTACAGCGCCAGTTGATGACGCTGCGCTACCATGTGTTTGCATCGCCTGAATACATCAAACAATACGGTATCCCCAAAACGCCTGAAGATCTTAAAGATCACCGCCTGATCATTTATGGTGCGGATGCCCGCCCGCCGGTCTCAAATGTGAACTGGATGATGGCAACCGCCCAACAGTTCAAGCCTGACATGCGGCCCATACTCAAGCTGAACAACATCTACGGGATTTTCCGCGCGACCGAGTCTGGCCTTGGCATTTCGGCCCTGCCCGACTACCTGCTGCCCGCGACCAGCAATCTGGTGCGTATCTTGCCCGAACTCGAAGGGCCAAGTTTTGACGCCTACTTCGTCTATCCCGAAGAACTGCGTCATTCCAAGCGTATCGCAGTGTTCCGTGACTTCCTGATTGAAGAAATTAACAAAGGCAAGGTCAAGGCCGCGGCAGCTGCTGCGGCAGCTGCCAACAAGGCATCTTCTGACTAGCGCATATTGCCGTAAGCTTCACTGAACGCAGTACAATCTTCACGGCCCGGCCTTTGCCGGGCCGTTTGTCCATGCGCTATCAACATGGCACACCTAAAAGCACATCTGTACGATAAACCTAGATTATCCCCAGCGTATCTAATTGAAATGGCGTATTTTCTTGATCTTTCGCCACCAGATAGATCCATTTTTCCGATCAAAAAAAACCGGTTCACGAGCACACATTTCCGCATAGTTCAATTGATCTGCGACAATCAGCACCCAACCATAGATATCATTCCCCTTCATCCATCCATTGCGGAGATTTAAACCGGAATCAAGGCGACCTTTAACAATCTTCACCGCCTCTACCTTGTCATAATTCCTTCAAATTATTGACATTTCTTCGCCATGCACTAGGCGCATGGTTGGTTTGACATTATTAGACTTTAAATCACAGGTAAGCATTCTTATATTTGCATCATAGGTTGTGAGCATACGCAAAAGCGAAATTGCTCCGACCTTATCCTGATCATTTGATGATCCGTCTGCCAGAACGATATCTGGCATAGGAATCTCCCCCAGATTCCTTGTGTCTCCCAGGCACAAGCCTCCCTGTTGATCTTGCCGGTAGCACCCCCCTGCTACCGGCTTTTTTTTGCTCCTGCACAATAAATCTGCCGCCTGTTTATGCAGATAACCAACCCATGAAGTTCAATTCCACCTAATATTTCAATATTTACAATAGGTTATGATGACCTACCGAACAATTTTCTATTTATGCAGATTTTGCATGGCTGGAAAAGCAATTTGTCAGTGGTCATTCCCGTCAAAAACGCTATCTTGCTCCTCGAACCACAGCGGTACACACCGCAGCGTGGTACAGAGTTTTCTCCCTGACCGAATTTCGGTCTTTGCCGGGCGCCCTGCCCGGCATACCCAGGGCCCCGAGAGGGGTCCTACGTCTCCCAGACGTGAAGCCTCCCTGATAAACTTGCCGGGCATTTAATATGCCCGGCTTTTTTTTGCCTTTTCCCCAAATACTCTCGCATCTGCCACGCAAGCGTGATCCGATGTCATCACCCGATGACTTGGCAAAATCATCGCAACCTCGCACTATGATCCCAACGAACCGTCCATGGCAGCTATCGTGCATATGCAATCGGTTTGACAGTGACGTCTGCGTGTCAGGAAACAGTTGATTATGAAAAGCACACTTTGGGCGTTTCTGTTTGGCAAACCGGTGAACGCGCATCTGCCCGAACGCGTCCTGATCGCCATCGAACACCAGCAACGTGACAGCGAAAAGCTGATCGGATGGGTGCAGCTTCTGTTGGTGACAATATTTGCCATCCTCTATGCCTTTGCCCCGACCAGCGCCATGAACAAGGGGTTTCATCCCGTTCCATGGGCCTTGTCACTGTATTTCATGTTTACCTTTGCACGCCTGATCCTGTCATATCGCATCGCATTGCCACACTGGTTCTTGACGGTATCGGTCATTGCCGACATCGGGCTTTTGATGGTCCTGATCTGGAGCTTCCATATCCAGTATATGCAGCCAGCAAGCTTTTACCTCAAAGCGCCGACAATGATTTACGTCTTCATCTTTATTACCTTACGCAGCCTGCGTTTTGATCCACGCTACATCCTGATTGCTGGTGGGGCGGCCGCCTTTGGCTGGCTGACATTGGCCCTTTATGTGATCTGGAGCGAAGGTGGAAAAAGCATGATCACGCGCGATTATGTGACCTACCTGACATCAAACTCGATTCTCATCGGGGCAGAGGTCGACAAAATCATCGCCATTGTTCTGGTATCGGGGGTGCTGGCCATTGCGGTACTGCGCGCCCAACGGTCTTTTATCCGGGCCATTACCGATGAAATTGCTGCCAAGGATCTTTCACGGTTTGTGTCACCTGAAATTGCCGACCGCATCACCCGTGCGGAACATCAAATCAAACCCGGCGAAGGCGATGCTGTCACAGCAACGGTGATGTTTACCGACATCGAAGGCTTTTCGACCATATCGGAAAAACTGAGCCCGAAAGAGCTCGCCAAACTGTTAAATGAGTATTTCACACAGACCAGTGCGGTCATCGACAGGTTCGGCGGGATCATTACCCAGTTTGAAGGCGATGCGATGTTGATCACGTTCAATGCGATCACATCCGATCCCGATCATGCCGCCAACGCAGTCCGCACCGCTCTGGCCATTCAGGAAATTGCGCAATCACATACCTTCTGCCACGGCGCAAAAATCAAAACCCGTTGCGGGATTAACACGGGCGAGATCATCGTTGGGGCAATCGGTGCCGAAAACCACCTGACATTTACCGTGCATGGCGACAACGTCAATATTGCCGCCCGCCTTGAACAGCTCAATAAGCAATATGGCAGCTACATCCTTGCAACCAAGGAAACCCATCGTGCCTGTGGTGATCTGTGCGAAGGATCAGACTGGACGCCCTGTGGCGACGTGATCGTGCGTGGCCGCGCGGCCCCGACTCCTGTGCTTAGCATCGCCAGCCCGTCATAGATCCAAAGCCTGCTCTCCCTTGAGACCTCATTACCGCAACCGCAATGCCACGACCCGGACAAAATAAAAGTCCGGGGAGCCTAAGCTCGCCCGGACTTGGGGACAGATGGTCTTGGGGAGACCGATCAGATGCGCTGCCTTACCCGTGGGGTGCAATCGCTGTGGGGACAGCTTTTTACGGGTCCGATGCTAGTGAGGGAGGGCACCGCATCGATGTTTACGCATCTGACAATTGTGAATATGCCCGCGAAATGCGGCTCAAAAATCGGCCATCCGTGACCATTTCCGGGCGAATTACGGCAAATTGCGGCACAGCACCACCGATGCCGAAATTGCGACCAACACACAAAAAAAAGGGGCGGGGATAAACCCGCCCCAACTTATTCGGGGTCATCATGGTCTTGGGGAGACCGATCAGCCGCGGAATTTTCAGGCGGGGGAACAGCCTGAAAAATAAGCGATCCAGCATTATGAGGGGGGACAGATTTTGCTGACCGCGTCCTCGGCTGACAGTTAGGAATTTGGCCGATAAACAAGGCGGGAAAATAGGTCGCATTAGACCATTTCGGGGCGAATTATGGTCAAACCGAGGCAGACAGAAACTAAGTCACTGATACTATTATAAATCTCCAATGCCATCTGCACGGTCGGCACGGAAGTACCAAAACAAATTTCTGTGCCACAACCAATCGCCACAACCAAACCCCAACCCAAATAACCCCACAAGCCGTAATAGAATTGATCTATTGCAAATGATCACAGGATTGACTGGAATAAAGTTTTTACCAGGCAGATACTGCGTCTAACGAAATTGGGTCACCACCCTTTTGGGGCCCCACCCCGAATAAAAGGAGAAAACAAATGCAGATTGATATCGGTATTACTGAAACGAACCGCACGGAAATCGCCGACGGCCTTGGCCGCGTTCTGGCAGATTCCTATGCACTGTATCTGAAAACCCACAACTTCCATTGGAATGTAACGGGTCCGATGTTCCAAACCCTGCACACCATGTTCGAAGGACAATACACCGAACTGGCAACCGCGATTGACGAAGTTGCCGAACGTATTCGTTCGCTTGGTGCATTCGCACCCGCCAGTTTCTCGGCCTATGCCGAACTCTCCTCGATCGAGGAAGAAAAAGGCGTCCCTGCTGCCAAGGATATGATCGCACAGCTGATCACAGGGCACGAAACCCTGATCAAAACTGCGCGTTCGCTCTATCCGATTTGCGATAGCGCGGACGATGACGCAACCGCCGACCTTCTGACCGCCCGCATTCAGGTCCACGAAAAAACCGCCTGGATGTTGCGCTCCCTGCTTGAAGGCTGATCGGCGCAACTTCAAAATTAAGAACGGCCCGGAATGAATTTTCCGGGCCGTTTTTTTGTGCCAAGGCAAGAACCCCGGCACGGGATTGGCAATCAGGAAAGGAGCAACCTGATCACCAGACTGAACAGACCGTTTACTGACTGTGTTTGGCAATCGCGGCTCTGGCGGCCTTGACCATTGCCGCACCATCGACACCCTTTTCATTCATTTCGGCAATCCAGCGATCAATCACTTCATCGGATTTACCGGCAAACTTGTCGGTTTCTTCGGCCGACAGCTGAATGACTTCTCCTGATTTCGAAAAGATGTCTTCGCCGCGCGGCTCAATCGCATCCCATGCATCGCCAATTTCCTTGGCAATATGCGCCCCGGAATTATCATCGATCACTTTCTTCAAATCATCGGGCAGGGCTTCATACCGGTCCTTGTTCATCGCAAACATAAAGACCAGTGTGCCAAACCGCACACCATCGGCACCTTCAATCGAATATTTGGTCATATCCTGAATTTTGAACGGAATGGCAACTTCAAACGGGATCAGCGCACCGTCCACCACACCAAGCGAAAGTGCCTGTGGTAAATCAGGTACAGGCATGCTGACAGGTTGCGCCCCCCAGCTTTCAAGCATCCAGACACCGGTTCGCGATGGCGCACGAAGCTTCATGCCTTTCAGATCCGCAAGGCTCTCGATCTTCTTTTCGGTGGTAAAAAGTGCCTGCCCCGTATGGACATGGATCAGCAAGGGTTTGATATCGTCAAAATCCTGCGACAGATGTTCTTCATAGACATCCTGAATGGCCATATTGGTGATCGCGGCACTGCCGGTATGCACAAACGGAAGCTCAAACACTTCGCTACGCGGATACACGCCGGGCGTATAGCCAAGCGCGCTCCAGCCAAGATCAACCGCACCATCGCGGATATGGCTGTAAAGTTCGGTCGGCTTGCCGCCCAGCGACATAGCCGGATAAATCTCGATCTTGATCCGGCCATCGGATTGTTCTTCGATCCGCTTGGCCCATGGTTCAAGGAACTGGGTTTGTGCAGTGGATTTTGGCCCCAACACATGTTCAAGAATAAAAGTAAATTCGGGTTCGGCATGCGCAGATATCGCACTTGCCAGACAGCCCACAGCAACCGCTGCGGACACACACAGGCGTTTAAACATGATCTACCTCAGACGTTTTCCCTGAAAGTCGCACAACACCCCCGCCCGCTTTGCGCGGTTTTGGTGCGGTTCAATGATGTTGTGCGTTTCTCTCTCTTGTTGTCATTTTGCCGAACGGAACGGCCCGTACGACTTTATTGGAACTGGCGGTTACCCCGCGGCCAGAGCACGGTCAATCAGGCGCCGCGCACGCACGCCGCCAGCATCAATGTTGAAATTCAAAAGCTTGCGCTCCGGATTGCGCAGCAAATTGGCCTGTTGCCCTTCGACCACTTCAAGGTCCTCGTGGAAGACCTTTGCCTGTGCATCCTTGATATTCTGCGTCAGACCGTGGTCATCAATATCAAAGTTGCGCACCATACCCCAGTAGTAGCGGCATGTGGTTTCAGTTTCCGGGGTCATGGTGTTCACAACAATCCCGGTGACACCTTTTGATCGATCTCCCTGTTGCGCACCAGTCCCGGCAAGCGCAACCCCGACATCAATCATGATGTTAGAGGGCAATGTGAATGTGCAAATCTGCCAACGGTCACAGACTTCCTTGGATTTCAGGTTATTTGCCCAGAACGGCGGCGGGACAATGTTTTCCATCCAGCGTTCCACCGTAACACTGTCATCATCCGAACGGGTCACTGGCAGGCTTTCGGTGATTTCAAGCTGTCCGATGCTTGACGGATGAACATATGTCTCATGGCTCAGGTCCATCAGGTTATCGACCAGAAGCTCATAGCCGCATTTAACGTCATATAAGCCACCATCAAAGACCCAGCCCTCTTCGGAGGCATGCGGAATCACTGGAATCAGGCTTTCGTCAGCCTTTTCCTTGTCCCCGATCCAGACCCAGACAAACCGGTCTTTTTCAACGACCGGATACGCCCGCACACAGGCTTCGGGGTGGATGCTTTCCTGATTGGGCATATGAACGCATGCGCCGGCCCCGTCAAATTCCAACCCGTGATAGCCACAGATAAGACGATCCCCTTCGACGTAGCCCTGACTCAAAGGCAACAGACGGTGCGGGCAACTGTCTTCAAGTGCGACAACAGAACGGTCAGCACGACGATACAAAACAATATTTTCATTGCAGATGGTGCGCGCAACCGGCTTACGGCCAATTTCGCCATCCCACCCTGCAACATACCAGAAGTTACGCAGGAACATGTTTTCTCTCCCTTGGCATTGCGCCAAATCGATTACGTACAGGTGAATGTAAATCCACTCTCTTTTTGTTATGGTTCTAATCGTAATAAAATTGGATCCAATTTGGCAAGAGGCTTTTTTACCAATCCAATCTGAACTATGATCAGACGCCTATAAAAAAACCGGGATCAAGCATGAGCAAACACGGCCAGAGAGTCCTGATCACATTGCGCAAAATGATCGCCAACGGGGAACTTCCTCCGGGCGAACGGGTTGCCGAAATTCCGATATCCGAACGGCTTGGCGTTTCGCGTACGCCGGTTCGAATTGCCTTTCGCACTCTCGAACAAGAAGGACTCCTGCGCAAAGGCGACCGCCGCGGCTATACCGTCCGTGCCATCACACCAACAGAAATAGCCGATGCCATCGAAGTGCGCGGCGTCCTCGAAGGACTCGCCGCACGCTTGGCCTGCGAACGTGGGGTTTCACCACCAGCACGCAACAGTCTTGTTAACTGTCTGTCCATGGGCGACTCATTGTTCTCAAAGGGATTTTTGACCGATGAGGACATGGAAATCTATCACGATTTCAACATGCAGTTCCATAACACCATCATTGAGGCCAGCCGCAATATCGCCATCGAAGACGCCCTGTCACGCAACGACCACTTGCCCTTTGCATCGGTGTCTTCAATCGCCTTTAACCGCGATGACATGTCCGGAGAATACCGGCGTTTTAATTTCAGCCACATGCAGCATCACATCATTTTTGATGCAATAGATAACGGTCAAGGCGCACGGGCAGAAGCCCTGATGCGCGAACATGCCAACGCAGCATTGCGCTACACCAAGATTCTCAGCCCATCGCAGAACATGCCGGAAAACTTCACCGTCATTGAACGCGAAGACTAACACCATCCCCAAAGGCACCCTCTCCATCGACACGCATGGCATTTGACAAAATTGGATCCAATTGATTTAATCTGGATCCAATTTAATCCTGCGAACAATCACACCTGGACGCAATCCGGGGACAGGGAAGGAAAATCGCCATGCTCAGAACCACCGTCCAACAGATCCATACCCTGACAGATCGCATCCGTGGATTCGATCTTGTTGCATCCGACGGATGCGTGCTTCCGCCGTGTGAACCGGGGGCCCACATCAAGGTCAACGTCACCGACACATCTGGAAATTCGGTCAAACGGTCCTATTCCGTGATAAATCCCGGTCAGACCGACAGATACCGGATCGCCGTCCTGCGTGAAGTCGATGGAGAAGGTGGATCTGCCTTCATGCACGACAAGGTAACCGTCGGTGATGAACTCAACATCGACCTGCCGCAAAATGACTTCCCACTGCACAGTGATGCTCAAAGCACCATCCTGATCGCAGGCGGAATTGGCATCACACCCATTTTGGCAATGGCCACAACGCTAACGGCGGAAAAAAAGGATTTTGCCCTGCATTACAGCAGCCGCACCCATCAGGACATGGCCCTGATGCATGATGTGCTTGATGCCGCTACCGGGCGGTGCACGCTTTATTTCGACGGCGGTACACCATCACGCGCAATGCCGCTTTCGACCATCCTTGGCCCGGTCGAGGCTGGTAAACATGTTTATGTGTGTGGGCCGGGTGGCTTGATTGATGCCGTCCTTGATGCCGCGCGCCGTCACCGTTGGGCATCTAACAACATCCATTATGAACGTTTTTCAACACCAGCAGCCCAGCTTGATGACAGTGCATTTGAAGTTCACCTTCAACACAGCAACCAAAGTTTTGACGTCCCTGTTGGGAAATCGATCCTTGATGTGCTGATCGACGAGGGCATTGATCCGCTTTATGACTGCAAAAAGGGAAATTGCGGGATTTGCACATCGGCGGTTTTATCGTGCGACGGGGACCTATCCCATCGCGACGCCTATCTGAGTGACGGACAAAAAAGCCAGAATGATCAAATGTGCATCTGCGTGTCACGCATGCAGGGCGGCGGTAAATTGACCTTGGACCTATAACGCAAAAGGCCCGGAAAATCCGGGCCTTTGTTGATTTTACACCATCAGATTGATCAGCCAAAAAGCGGATCAATCTGGCGCGCGGCCCCCAACACCGCCTTGTCATGACCATGCGGGGCACCGATCATTAAGGATGCCGGAACTGTTTGCCCGACAACATTGACCGGAATTGAAATCGCACAGGCATCAACAAGATTCAAATACCCGGTATTGCGCAACATCATCGCATTCAGATTGTCAAAGTCGGCTTCGACCTCGGCAATCTTGGGCGCCATCATCGGCAAGGTCGGGGCGATCATGACATCGACCTCTGCCATCGCCGACCCGAACTGCGCGATTACATCCGTGCGCTTGGCATAGGCAGCAATCAGGTCATCTTTTGACAGCGTCTCGGCAAACTTAATCCGTGTTAAAACGCGCGGATCACCACATGTTTCGAGCTTGTCGATATCCTTGCCATAGATGGCATGCGCTTCGGCTGACACCAGCATTTTGTTGAGGATCGCATTTTCGGCGATAAAGCCAAGATCAAGTGTCACCAGCTCATGCCCGGCAGCGCGCAACTTTGCACAAACCATCTCGAAATCGGCCTTCACCCGCCCGTCAAGACCATCGACAAAGCCACTGCTCGGTACACCGATGCGCAACGTTGCGGCACTTGCCGGCGCATCAATCACCGTCTGACCCGACATCACTTCAAACACCGTGATCACAGTATCAAGGTCCGATGCCAGCGGCCCCGGCGTATCAAAGCTTTTTGCCAGTGGATGGATGCCGTCACCCGACACCGACAGGCGCGATGGTTTAAACCCGTAAAGCCCATTGATTGCCGATGGAATGCGAATTGATCCGCCGGTATCGGTGCCCAATGCAAAATCAACTATCCCATGGGCCACGGTCAAACCACCGCCCGACGTCGACCCACCGGGAATGCCATCGGCGTCAAACACATTACCCGGCGTTCCGTAATGCGGGTTCAACCCGACACCGGAATAGGCGAATTCGCTTAATGTGGTGCGCCCGAATGGTATCGCCCCGGCTTCCTTCACCCGCCGGACAACATCGCAATCTTGCGGTGCCGGGGTGCGACCTTTCAGAAGTTCGGATCCCGCCGTGGTGGCGATACCTGCCTCATCATACAGGTCCTTGATCGACACCAGTTTACCGGCAAGCGGCAAGTTGGGATTATCAGTAATCTGTTTTTCACAACGTTCAGCATCACGTAAAATCCGGTCGCGATCAAACTCGGTAAAGATTTTATCGGCCAGATCGCCCAACTGATCAACCACGTCAATCGCAGCCGTGACCTTATCGATAATCGCCCCCATCAGGCAGCCTCCGTCCTGTTATGTTTTTTCTCTGCGCACCAAATTGCCCCAAGTTAAGGACTTAGGCGACTTCGGGCAGTTCCTTAATGTCATAGGCGTGCTCGATGGTGCGATCAAGTACCGGGTCATGCAATGCCATTTTAAAACGACGGGCCGGACGAACCCCGCCCTTTGCACCAAGAGTGCCACACAGCATCACCGATGCCTTGCCTGTACCTGATGTGGTCATCAGCCCGGAACCATCGATAAGGTCGGTCAAAGGCCGGATCGAGGCAATCGTACCTTCCTGATACAGCACCCAGTCATCGCCATCTTTTTCCTGCACCCAAGACCGCATTTCAATCTGTTCGATATGGTCTTTGACCTCATCAAACCGCCAGATTTCCGATGCCACCGGCTTTTCACAAATCTGTTTGGAAAGCGCGACAGAATGGGCTTCAAGTTCACGGTCGGTGTGATCCGACGCCAAACCAAGATAAAGCACACCGTCGTTCGCAATCAGGAACGGCTCGATCTCACCCGATGTGCCTTTACCAACCACTTCAATGGCGTCTTGCTGGGTGACCATGCCCGATGCCGTGCGGTAATAAAGCGGCACACTTGATGGCGGCTTTACCCCAATTTCGGCCAGTTCATCAATGTGATGCTGAATGGCCGCCGCATCGCGCCCGGTCCAGCCGGCAACCGTGCAATGGGCAATATCAAAACTGATTTCTGTGCCCGCAAGAGTGAATGTCATCTGCATGTTGATGTCCCAGTATTCTTGAATTTTTTGGGGGTGCCAAGATCAAAGCCCGGCACAATGAAGGGGCCCGGACCGGGATATTCCCGGCCCGTCAGCCAAATGGTGTGATGAAGGAACCTGCCCGGCCCCTAAAGGTAATCAGGCAGGAACAAGGCCAGTTGCGGCAGGAAGATCAGGCCGACAATCATCGCCATCATCACCAGAACAAACGGGATCGTGCCCAGCATGACCTCGGAAAGTCGTCCGGATTTTCGCGCCCCCTGCACAACGTAAAGGTTCAAGCCAACCGGTGGGGTGATCAACGCCATCTCGATCAGAACGATCAAAAGAATGCCAAACCAGACCTTATCGAACCCCATTCCGGTCATGATCGGCACAATGATCGGAATGGTCGCCACCATCAGTGACAGGGTTTCGATAAAGAAACCCAGCACGATATAAAGAGCGACCACGACCATAAGGGTGCCCATCGGGCTAAAGTTAAGGCCGGTCAAAAGGTCTTTAAGTTCACGCCCCATGCCCGCCGCCGTCAGGGTAAAGTTCAGGAAATACGCCCCGATGATCACAAGCATGATCATGGCGGTAATCCGAACGGTTCCGACCAGACACAATTTAATCATGTCATTGGAAACACCCCGGTTAAAGGCGGCGATCAACATGGCAATCACAACCCCGATGGCCGCAGACTCGGTCGGTGTCGCCCATCCGGCATAGATTGATCCGATCACCGCGATAAACAGGATCAGGATCGGGATCAGATGTCGCAGGCTTCCGACACGTTCCGCCCATGTAAATGAACGGCTTTGCCCGCCAAGCGACGGCTTGATCTTGCACAGAACAACCGTGACCAGCATGAAGGCAACCGCCATCACAAGCCCCGGCACCAAACCCGCCAGAAACAGGCGTGGAATGGATGTTTCGGTCAGGAACCCGTAGACAATCAGATTGCGATGCGGGATCATGATGCCAAGTGTACCGCCCGCCGCAATCGCCCCGGAAAACAGTTTTGGATCATAGCCAAGCTTTTCGGCTTGCGGCATCGCCACCGTTGCAACCGTGGCCGCCGTGGCCACCGATGATCCTGACGTTGCCGAAAACATCGTCGCGGTCCCGATATTGGCGTGGATCAACCCACCCGGAAGCCAGGAAAACCATTTATCCAGCGCCTCATAGGTTTTTTCGGCAATCCCGCCACGCACCAGAATTTCGCCCAGCAGGACAAAGAATGGAATGGCGATCAGGGTTGATGAGTTTGACGATGACCAGACAACCTGACCCAGCCCGCGCAAAAGCGGGAACGGGGTAAAGAACTGGTCAACACCAATGCCCAGCAGAAACAAAACAATCCCGACCGGGATGGATAAGGCCAAAAAGCCCAAAAGGGATGCGGTTACAGCAAAAATCATGTCTCAAGCTCCACTTCGGAGCGCGCACCGACAAGCGCATCGGCCTGATCAAAATCGCGACGCATCATCAATACCAATGACAGGATGACAAGAACGCAGGCCGACACCGCAAACCAGATCCAGCCCGAAAGCCAGATCGTCTGTGGAATCCAAAGGGGCGTTTCAAGCGCAGTATTGGCCCGAGATCCGCGTTCGATGGTTTTTTCAAGCACCGGCCAGCATTGAAACGCAACAAGTGATGCCACCCCGGCCAAAGCCACAATTGCAATCAGGTCAAGCAACGCCCGACCGCGTGTCTGCAAACGCAACCGGATCAGATCAATGCGCACATGGGCAAGCTCCGTCAGGGCATATGACATCCCCCAACTGGCAACGCCTGCCATAACATATCCTGATATTTCTTCGGCACCGCCAAGCGATATACCGACTTCACGCAGCACGATTTCTGCGATAATCAGGATCACGGTGCCCGTCAGAACAAGTCCGACGAGCAACGCGATAATGCGGTTTGTGCGGCGGATGGCCGCAATCAATGTATTGGTCACTGTTCCGGCCTCTCCGCCTATTGCTGAAACTTAATTCAGCGGTACGGTAACACCGACCGTTTTGCCAACGCTATCGTTCCAGCGCGCAACCCAGTCATCACCTGCACGTTCTGCCCACTCCGGCAGGACCGTTTCGGTCAGGATGGCTTTTGCCTGTGCAACGTCGGCATCAGACACATCAACCAGCGTCATATTCGCCGGATCACCCGCCGGGCAGGTACCATTACCGGTCAGGCATGCAACATCGTTTTTCAACGCATCGGCAGCCGATGCCCAAGCTGGCGCTTCGAATTTGGTTGCAACTTCATCGGTGATGAATTTCTGGGTTTCAGCCGACAATGAATTCCATTTATCAAGGTTCATCGCGGTAACAACCGGATCCCATCCGCCCAGCGGAATGGTCATCAGATGGTCGGATACTTCCCACCAACCTGCACTGTACCCGGAACCGGCACCCGTGACGGCACAATCGATCACCCCACGTTCAAGCGCACCCGGAACTTCCGAAAACGCCACATTCACACCGTTGGCACCCAGTGCTTCAAGGAACTTGGTGGTCATACGGCCCGAACCACGGACTTTTTTGCCTTTAAGATCGGTGATTGAAGTCACTGCACCCGCACAGAAAACCACCTGCGGCGGATATGGTGCAATGGCAAGGACCTTGGAATTGAAACGGGCTTCAAAGATCTCGTCGACCATCGGACGGGCGGCTTCGACCATGGCCTGTGCTTCGGCGGCGGTGTTTGCCACCAGCGGCACATCGAGGCCTTCAAGTTCTGGCGCATCGCCAACCGCGTAATCGCCAACCGTCATGGCAACGTCAAAAACACCGTCGCTCAGCAAACGGAAAACGTCGCCGCCGCCAATGCCCATCTGATCATGGGTGGTCATCTGAACAGTGATGTCACCGTTTGAATCTGCTGGAAGGGTTTCGGTCCAGAACGGGTTTTCATATTGTTTATAAAGCGGCAGGCTGCTCCAACTGCCGACAACCGAAAGTTCTTCGGCAACTGCAGGTGTGGCAACAAAACCGGCACCAAGTGCGGATACCGCCAAAAGCGAAGAAACCATCTTTTTCATAAGAATGTCCTCTCTGATAACTCGTTTATGATTGATATACTTCAGGCTTCGTCTGAAGGGAAAACTCCGCGGCTTCTGCAAGAACGTCGGTTACAAGCATCAAGCCCGGCTCGTGCGTGATGGCAAAATCCGGCAACACGTTGCGAATTGCCATTTGTGGCGTGACTCCGCACGCCCAGAAAACCGGGATGTCCCCCTCGTTGATGACGGGTTCATCGCCAAAATCCGGTTTCATAATATCCGCAATACCGATCTGCGATGGATCACCGATATGAACCGGTGCGCCGTGGGCCAGACGATATCTGTCGGAATACAGGATCGCCCGGATCGCATCACCGGGCGCAAAGGATCGCATCGAAACCACCAAGGGACCGTGAAAACGCCCGGCCGGGGTGGTCGCGATATTTGTCACATACATCGGCACATTACGGTTCGCATCCATGTGGCGTAACCGCACACCGCCGCGCGTAATGGCCGCTTCGAATGAAAATGAACATCCCAGAACGAATGTCACCAGATCATCACGCCAGACATCGGAGACGTCCGTGACGCTGGTGTATTCGGCACTACCACGGAAAACGCGATAACCCGCAAGATCGGTTCGGATATCAAGATCAATGCCCAGTTCCGGGATGTGGGGCGATCCCGGTTCGGACATGCCGATCAGTGGGCATGATTTGGGGTTCTTTGAACAGAACTGCAAAAACTCGTCGGCATAGTCCGCCGGTAAAATCGCAAGGTTCCCCTGAAGGTACCCTGATGAGAAACCGGTCGTCGTTCCTGTGTGCTCGCCACGTCGGATTGATGTGCGCAACGCCAATGGCGTGATCCGCGAAATATCATCCAAATTGGTGTCAACGGAACGGGTGGCGCTTTTTGATGCGGTCATTTTCAGTCCCATTCTCTGCCTCTGACGAAAGATTGAGAAATGGAACCGATCTTGTCAAGTAATCATTTTAAATGGTTTATGATCGTTTTTAGCGATCAATTTGATCTGACAGTCGTGCTGCCTCCTGAATAGCCGCGCCAATTTCGCCGTTCCGTTCGGCGTAATAAGTGATGACAAAATGCAATGCCGTCAGGGATGCTTCAGGCAAAACAGGGATTGGTTTGATATGGTCGGCCCACTCGGAATTCTTGACCATAAGTGTTGGTAAAACCCCAATTCCAAAGCCCCCCGCCACCAAATGTTTGACCGTCGAAAGCGATGCCGAACCATGCAGGGCCGGTTGCGAAATATCGGGGGCGGCAAAGATACTTTCGACTTCGCGAAACGGCGGCGTTCCTTTGGGAAAAGTCACAATAGCGTGCTCGGCCAGATCGCGT
Source organism: Thalassospira sp. GB04J01 (assembly GCF_000751115.1). NCBI lineage: Bacteria > Pseudomonadati > Pseudomonadota > Alphaproteobacteria > Rhodospirillales > Thalassospiraceae > Thalassospira > Thalassospira sp. GB04J01. The sequence continues at coordinate 200,577 of NZ_CCDX020000010.1, forward strand.
AACGTCAAGGGCGCGTCACCCAATTCCAGATCTTCGGCACAGTACCAGCCAAGCTCAACCGGCTTAAGCGGCGCGGCAACGGCCCCTTGTGGCACGGATTCGCGCAACATGATCGCGACATCCATGTCATCGTCACTCAGCGCCTTGCTAAGCTGCCCGGATGTATCAACCGATAATTCAAACCGGACCTTGGGAAAGTCATCTTTTAACGTGTTAAGCATATCGGTCAGCAACGTATGCACGATGGTTTCCGCCACCCCGATCCTGACCGTCCCACTCAGCTCGCCCGGATGGGTCAGCTCCTGCCAGATGCGATCACGTGCGCGCGATAAGCGCTGGGCTTCCTCGATAAACCGTAACCCCGCCGCAGTCAGGCGCACCTGCCGGTTGCTGCGGTCAAACAGCATCATGCCCAGCTTCTTTTCCAATGCGGAAACGCGGGCTGAAATCGCCGATTGCGACAGGTTGTATTTCTGCGCTGCTGCGCGAAACCCACCGGCCTTGACGATGTCTTGCAATATTTCGATATCTTTAAACTCAAACACGTATCGCCACCCTGATTTGATCTGATTTCGATCACAATACCTATCCGTCGATCACTTCGCACGATCATTTGATGGAGAAATTGATCAATTCGCGGTTTGTCGCCGTACCAACAAGGACCAACAAACTGAAATCAAACACGTCTCACTGGCTGTTCACCGAGGCGTGACTTGCCCGAATGTCATTTTGCGCGGACATTATGTTCAGTGCGATTTTGGAGGAAGCAATGCTGATACGCCGCAACAAAGGCTGGGAAATCCCGGAACGTGAAGCCACCCCCGAAGCGGTTTACAAAAACCGCCGGCAGTTTCTAAAAGGGATTGCTGCTGGTTCAATCGGTGCTTCCGCCGCAGCCATGCCGCTTGGCAGTGCGCTAGCCCAAGGGACAAGCCCCACCGCCGACCTTTATCCGGTGACCCGCAATCCGGCCTATACCGTTGATCGCGAAATGACCGAAAAGGCCAAGGCGCTGACCTATAACAATTTCTATGAATTCGGGTCGCACAAATCCATCTCATCAGCCGCACAGGCGCTTAAACTGCGTCCATGGACGGTCAAGATTGACGGGATGGTCGAAAAGCCGATTGAAATCGATTTCGAAGACCTGGTGCGCAAAATGCCGCTTGAAGAACGGGTCTATCGTTTCCGCTGTGTTGAGGCATGGGCCATGACCGTCCCGTGGTCAGGCTTTCCGATGAAGGCACTGGTCGATTTTGCCAAGCCATTGTCAGGCGCAAAATATGTCGAAATGGAAACCGCCAGCCAGAAGGAAACCATGCCGGGCCTGCGTCAGTTCTGGTATCCATGGCCTTACGTCGAAGGCCTGTCGATGGCCGAGGCCACCAACGAGCTGACCATGATTGCCACAGGCATCTACGGCGAAGAAATGCCCAAACAAAACGGTGCACCGCTGCGTTTGGTCACCCCGTGGAAATATGGGTTCAAAAACATCAAATCCATCGTCCGTATCACCTTTACCGACAAACGCCCGGTCAGTTTCTGGGAAGAACTCAACAAGGATGAATACGGCTTCTGGGCCAATGTGAACCCCAAAGTCCCCCATCCACGCTGGAGTCAGGCACAGGAACGCCTGCTCAATAACGGCGAAACCGTCCCGACCCAGATTTACAACGGCTACGGCGACTATGTGGCTGACATGTACAAGGGCATGGAAGACGAAAAACTGTTTATGTAATCCCTCCCCGACCCACGACGTCCCAACAAAGAAGGGCTGCCACACGGCAGCCCTTCTTTGCATGTCAAACGATGCCCCGCCGATCAGATCATCACACCATTAAACGTGATGTCATAAAGCAGCTTGATGTTCAGCGCGATGATGACCGCCGCAATCAGCGATGCGGCAATCGTCATCCACATCGGGGCCCGCAAATCACCCATCTTTTCACGCGACGCGGTAAACATCACAAGTGGCACGACAGCAAACGGCAGTTGGAAACTCAAAACCACCTGCGACAGGATCAAAAGCTTGGCGGTTTGTCCTTCGCCGTAAATCACCGTCACGGCAATCGCCGGCACAATCGCAATCAGCCGCGTCACCAAGCGCCGCATCCAGTTGGGCAGCCGGATGTTGATAAACCCTTCCATCACGATCTGACCGGCCATGGTCGCGGTCACCGTCGAACTGAGCCCGCAACATAAAAGTGCAATGGCAAACAATGCCGGGGCAACCGATGCGCCCAAAAGTGGCGCCAGCAACTCATGGGCAATGCCGATATCATCGACATTCGTGCGCCCTGCCACATGGAACGTGGCGGCCGCCAATATCAGGATCGATGCATTGATCAGAAGCGCAAATGACAGGGCAACGGTGGAATCAAGCGTGGCATATTTAAGCGCCTCGCGCTTACCTTCGGGGGTGTGCTCATAGGCCCGCGTCTGCACAATGCCCGAATGCAGATACAGGTTATGAGGCATCACCGTCGCGCCAATAATACCAAGTGCCAGATACAGCATATTCTGATTGCCAATCAGATCGACTGTCGGGGCAAAACCGACAATCACCCCATGCCAATCGGGGTTGGCCATGGCAATCTGCACACCAAAACAGACCGATATCACCGCCAGTAATGAGATGATGAACCCTTCGACCCAGCGAAACCCGCGCCCCTGTAACCACAAGATCAAAAGAACATCGGCTGCTGTGATCAAAACCCCCAATTCAAGCGGGATCGAAAACAACAGATTAAGTGCAATCGCCGTCCCGATGACTTCGGCCAGATCGGTCGCACAGATGGCCAGTTCCGCCAAAACCCAAAGCGGCCATGACACCCAGTTCGGAAACGCATCCCGGCACGCCTGCGCAAGATCGCGGCCTGACCCGATGGCCAACCGCGCACACAGTGATTGCAAAACAATCGCCATGACGTTGGATAACAAGGCGACAAACAGCAACGCATAGCCAAACTGCGACCCACCGGCCAGTGATGTCGCCCAGTTGCCCGGATCCATATAGCCAACCGCAACCAGATACCCCGGTCCGGCAAAGGCCAGAAACTTACGGAATTTTCCCGACTGGTTGGATACCGCAATGGATCGAAACACCTCCATCAAGGATGGATCGGATGCATCATTGCGCCATCCCACATCACGTGCGGGGGCTTGCTTGGCTTCGGACATCTGAAAACGGCCTGACTGTGAAATACCCTTACGGTCTGTAAGGTCACTATTTATGACGCGGCTTCTAAAGTTAGTCAAACCTAACTTTATGGCAAATTCGACACATTTCAGAGGTTGGAATACCCCCCAAACCCCGGCAACCAAAGACCACAAGATCAATTCATGCCTTAAGGCCCCTTGCGGCGGCGTCCCTTGTATTTTGATTTATTAGCTGATTTCGAACCGGGTCCGATAGTACCAATCGTTCGCGCCATTGGCCCTGCTTCGGCCAGACCAAGTTCCTGATCTTCAAGTCGCTTGATCTCGTCACGCAGACGGGCGGCTTCCTCAAACTCAAGGTTTCCGGCGGCATCACGCATACGTTTTTCAAGATCCTCGATGTGGGCGCGCAGGTTATGACCAATCAGCGTATCGCCCGACACACCCGTATCGACCGTAACGTAGTCCTGTTCAGCGACACTTTCGATGACGTCATTGATCCGCGACCGCACACTTTCGGGCGTAATGCCATGAGCCTCGTTATAGGCAACCTGCTTTTCGCGCCGACGGTTGGTTTCATCAATCGCGTATTCAAGGCTGTCGGTCATCTTATCGGCATAAAGCAACACACGCCCATCAACGTTACGCGCCGCACGGCCAATGGTCTGCACCAGTGATGTTTTCGACCTAAGGAACCCTTCCTTGTCTGCATCCAAAATCGCCACCAGCGCACATTCGGGAATGTCCAAGCCTTCCCGCAGCAAGTTAATCCCGACCAGAACGTCAAACACGCCAAGACGCAAATCGCGGATGATCTCGATCCGTTCCAGCGTATCAATATCGGAATGCAGATACCGCACCCGAATGCCATGTTCGTGCAGATATTCGGTTAAATCCTCGGCCATGCGCTTGGTCAAGGTCGTGACCAAAACACGTTGTCCTTTAGCCGCACATTCCTTGGCCTCCCCCAGCAAATCGTCAACCTGCGTTTCGACCGGCCGAATAATACAAACCGGATCGATCAGACCGGTGGGACGGATCACCTGCTCGGTAAACACGCCCCCTGTGCGTTCCATTTCCCATTTGCCCGGTGTTGCCGACACAAACACGCTTTGCGGGCGCATCGCTTCCCATTCTTCGAATTTCAGCGGCCGGTTATCAACACAGCTTGGCAGGCGGAACCCATGTTCGGCCAGGGTGAACTTGCGGTTAAAGTCACCCTTGAACATGCCGCCGATTTGGGGCACGGCAACGTGGCTTTCATCGACAAACAGCAAGGCATTTTCGGGCAAATATTCAAACAGGGTCGGCGGCGGATCACCGGGATTACGGCCCGATAGCCAGCGCGAATAGTTTTCGATCCCTTTGCAATGGCCAACCGTTTCCATCATCTCAAGATCGAACGTCGTGCGTTGCTCAATCCGCTCAGCTGCCAGAAGCTTGCCTTCGTTCTGGAACTGGGCAAGGCGGTCTTTCAGCTCCTGCTTGATACCTGTCATGGCCTGCACCAAGGTCGGGCGCGGGGTGACGTGGTGCGAATTGGCATAGACCGTGACCGAATCCATGCTGGCAAATTTATGCCCGGTCAGCGGATCAAACTCGGCCAGTTCCTCAATCTCGTCCCCAAACATCGACACCCGCCATGCGCGGTCTTCCGAATGGGCCGGAAAAATTTCCAAAACATCGCCGCGCACCCGGAATGTCCCGCGTGAAAAGGCCGCGTCATTGCGGGTATATTGCAATTCGACCAAACGCTTCATGATGTCGTTGCGATCAACTTCATCGCCAACCGAAATGCGCTGCGTCATTTCAAGATAGGTTTCAACCGCCCCAATACCGTAAATGCACGACACCGACGCGACGATGATACAGTCGTTGCGCTCTAAAATCGCACGGGTTGCCGCGTGACGCATCCGGTCGATCTGCTCGTTGATCGACGAGTCTTTTTCGATATAGGTATCACTGCGCGGCAAATAGGCTTCCGGCTGATAATAGTCGTAATAAGATACGAAATACTCGACCGCATTTTCCGGGAAAAAATACTTCATTTCCGCATAAAGCTGGGCGGCGAGTGTCTTGTTCGGGGCCAGAACCAATGCCGGACGCTGGGTCTGTGAAATGATATTGGCCATGGTAAAGGTCTTGCCCGACCCGGTCACACCCAGCAGAACCTGATCACGCTCATCATCATTGATGCCGTCCATAAGCTCGGCTATCGCGGCGGGCTGATCGCCTGCTGGCTGATATTCTGTCACTAGCTTGAATTCCCGCGATCCTTCGACCGGCGGGCGGCGTTTTGTCAAAAATTCCGGTAGCGCATTCATCGGGCAGGCCCCTGTTTTATCCTATGTGTAGTTATAAGACAGATATGCCCAACCGCAAGCCCCACCCCTGACACATCCTGTCAGGAAATGTCAGCAGATGTCAGGACGCCACTTAATGGGAACAATGCCCAATTCATGGCGTTAAGGGTTAAGTTCTTTCCGATCAGACAGATCAAGGGTCGAAAATACGATCAAATCATCCCAAAGAACCCGCAGAAGCGCCGAATGAGCCTTGAATTGAAATTAAGGCAGGCGTAGGGTCCGATCCGAAAGAACGCGATTCTTTTCACTTCTTTTTTCATTCCAGGGAAACAGACCAATGGCGTTTATTGCCGACCGTTTGAGCCGTATCAAACCTTCTCCCACCATTGCCGTCACCACCAAAGCCGCCGAGCTCAAAGCCGCTGGCGTTGATGTGATCGGTCTTGGCGCAGGTGAGCCGGATTTCGATACCCCCGACAACATCAAAGCCGCTGCCAAAGCCGCCATCGATGCAGGTAAGACCAAATACACTCCGGTCGCCGGCACGCCCGAGCTGCGCAAGGCAATTGTCGAAAAGTTCAAACGTGAAAACGACCTGGAATACACTATCGACGAAATCACCGTCGGGTGTGGTGGTAAACAGACCCTGTTCAATGCGTTCTTTGCAACGCTGAACGCGGGCGACGAAGTTGTCATCCCGGCACCGTACTGGGTTTCCTACCCGGATATGGCGCTGATGGCCGAAGGCACCCCTGTCATTGTTGAATGTCAGGAAGAAAACGATTTTAAAATCACCGCTGCCGAGCTTGAAGCTGCCATCACGCCAAAAACCAAATGGGTGGTTCTGAACTCCCCGTCCAACCCGACCGGTGCGGCCTATTCGCGCACCGAGTTGCGCGCAATTGCGGACGTTTTGCTCAAACACGAAAACGTCTACATCATGTCCGATGACATGTATGAGCACCTCGTCTATGACGGGTTCGAATTCACCACCATTGCCCAAGTTGAGCCAAAGCTCAAAGCTCGCACGCTGACCTGTAATGGTGTGTCGAAATCCTATGCCATGACCGGTTGGCGTCTTGGCTATGCGGCGGGTCCGGTTGAGCTGATCAAAGCGATCAACAAGGTTCAGTCGCAGTCAAGCACCCACACCTCCTCGATCAGTCAGGCTGCTTCGGTCGAAGCCCTGAACGGTCCGCAAGATTTCCTCGCCGAGCGCGCAGAAGTCTTCAAAGGCCGTCGTGATCTGGTTGTCGCAGCCCTGAACGAATGCGAAGGCCTGTCGTGCAAAAAGCCTGAAGGTGCGTTTTACGTTTATCCGTCCTGTGCGGGCGTAATCGGCAAAACCACCCCGGATGGCACGAAAATCGAAACCGACACCGATTTCATCACCTACCTGCTTGAAGCAGAAGGCGTTGCTGCAGTTCCGGGTTCGGCATTCGGTCTGGCCCCGTATTTCCGCATTTCCTATGCAACGTCGGATGCGGCCCTGACCGAAGCCTGCGCACGCATCAAACGCGCTTGTGCTGCTTTGAAATAAGTCGCACGGGTTCAGCATTTCCTCGCTGAAAAACATTTCACAGGGTCCGGCACTTGCCGGGCCCTGTTTTTTTGTCCATTATTCAATTCAACAATTGCGCACCAAATTACCGATAAATCGGACACACCATGTTAAACGAGAATTTCTATGTCACCGTCGACGGGGTCAGCCTGTCCTGCCAACGGATCATTCCCCTCGATGTGATGGACGATGCCCCCACCATCATTTTCCTGCACGAGGCCCTGGGCACCATCCGCATGTGGCGCGATTTCCCGGCAAAGTTTGCCACCGCCACCAAACATCCGGTGATCATTTATGAACGGCGCGGCCATGGACGGTCTGATCCACATGGGGACGGCGATGTCCCGCGCCCGATTGATTTTCACAATGTCGAAAGTGATGTCTATCTGCATGGATTGATCAGCCAACTTGGTCTGACCCGCCCGGTCCTGTTTGGGCACAGCGACGGGGCCACCATTGCGCTTAAATATGCCGCCCGCTTTCCCGACAATGTTAGCGCTGTCATATCCGAAGCCGCACATGTGTTTGTTGAAGACGTCACCATTGCCGGGATCAATGATGCGGCCTCAATCTATGCCATGACCGACTGGAAAACCAAACTCGAACGCCATCATTTTTTCCAGACTGACATGGTGTTCAAATCATGGGTCGATACATGGCGCCAACCGGCATTTCGCGACTGGAACATGGTTGACGAACTGCCCAACATCACCTGCCCGCTTTTGGTGATACAGGGCGATGATGACCAGTTTGGAAGTGACGATCAGGTCGATACCATCTGCAAACATGTCCGCGGCCCGGTGACAAAAATGCTGATCAAGGAATGCGGCCACATCCCGCATTTTGATCAGCCTGAAAAGGTGATTACTGCGAGCCTGAAACATCTTGGCATCAAAGCACCAGTCACAGCCTAGGGGCAAGGACCCAACACCATCAAAACAAACAAAGCCCCGGCTGCATCATGCAACCGGGGCTTTTTCGTTCGGGCCGCAACCCGGAAATTCGGTTTTCTTAGTCAGCCAGTGCGTCTTCGGCGTCAATGACAACCGCGACCGCATGGATCACAGACGCAATACGGATCGCGTTCTGAATGGTTTCTTTTTTGATACCAGCGCCTTTAAGAACCTTGTCATGGCTATCGATGCACATGCCACAGCCGTTGATCGCCGACACCGCGATTGAAAACAGCTCAAAATCGGCTTTATCAATGCCCGGCTTGCCGATGATGTTCATGCGAAGGCGCGCTGGCATCGAACCATATTCGTCATCTGACACCAGATGTACGAACCGGTAATAAATGTTGTTCATCCCCATGATTGCGGCCGCACCCTTGGCGGCTTCAAGGGCTTCGTCGGAAAGCTTGGCTTTGGCTTCTGCGGCAACTGCCTTGATCAATTTGGCGTTGCGCGATGCGAAAGCACAGGCCAGCGCGGTGCCATAAACCTGTTGATCGGTCATGCCCGGATTGTTCGCCATGCTCGACAGGTTCAGCTTCAGGTCCTTGGCATAGGCTGGCATTGCGTCTTTGATTTCGGTAATCGAAGTCATTGGTTTTCCCCTGAATTCCGTGATGCGAACGTCGCAAAAATCATTAAACAAATCAGCCGCCACCCGACTGCCAGATATGCAGACATCAGGATCGATAAACATCCGATGGGCTGAAAGCGGGACCGGGCAAATGCCCGATCCCAAAATCGTCTGAACCAGACTTAGAGGGTTTCGTCACCCTGGGTCCAGTTGCACGGGCACAACTCGTCGGTCTGAAGCGCATCAAGAATACGCAGTGCTTCATGCGGGTTACGACCAACGTTAAGATCGTTTACCTGCACGTGACGGATGATGTTATCCGGATCGACGATGAAGGTCGCACGCAGGGCAACACCGGCGTCTTTGGCCAGAACACCAAGGGCGGTCGAGAGTTCTTTTTTCTCGTCAGCCAGCCATACGAACGGGCTGTCGCCCAGATCTTCGTGGTGGGTGCGCCATGCAGCATGGACGAAATCGGTGTCGGTCGAGCAGCCCAGAAGAACCGCATCACGGTCTTCGAAATCACCGTTCAATTCGCCGTAACCGACAATTTCGGTCGGGCAAACAAAGGTGAAATCTTTCGGCCAGAAGAACAAAATCTTCCACTTGCCGTCATAGGACTTATCGGTAACCGGTGCGAAGCTGTCCGGGGATTTGCCCGAAACACCAGTCAGATTAAATTCAGGAAGCGTATCACCAACGGTAAGCATTATGGTTACTCCTAACCCTAGTTAAAAAACCCAATTGCGGCCCCCGACAGGCCGCTAATTCTTGTACGCAAGTGCGAAATGAACACTCACTGCTGGCGATTTGTAGTGAAATGCACTAACTAAGACAAATAGATAAAACTTCGCTTGTTGATAGGAAAAATTAATGGCTGCCCAACCCAGCATCAAGCAGCTCAAATATCTTGTCGCTTTGGCGGAATGTGGCCATTTTGGCCGCGCTGCCGAGGCATGCTTTATCACCCAGCCAAGCCTTTCAGCCGCGATTAACGAGCTTGAAAGCCTGCTCGGGGCGCAGCTGGTTGAACGCAATAAGCGCCAGGTCCTCATCACGCCGCTGGGCGAAGATGTCGTTTCGCGGGCGCGAAGTATCCTCCATGAAGTCGATGAACTGACCACCATGGCACAGGCCGCGACAGAACCACTTTCGGGTCCGATCCATATCGGCGTAATCCCGACAATTGGTCCGTATCTTTTGCCCGACGTGATGTCACAGTTAAAATCAGGCTTCCCCAAACTGCAGCCCTTCCTGCGCGAAGACCAGACATCCAAACTGGTATCGCTTCTGGCGGCGGGCAAACTTGATCTGGCTCTGATCGCACTTCCGATCGAAGAAAACTGGCTCGAAGAATTTGATCTGTTTGAAGACCGGTTTGTCTTTGCGTGCAGCCCGGATAACCCGCTGACCAAAAAACGCCATATCGAGATCGCCGACATCAAGGACGAAAAGCTTCTTCTGCTCGAAGACGGTCATTGCCTGCGCGATCAGGCACTTGAGGTCTGCCAGAAAGCCGGCTGGAGCAAGTCCGCCGATTTTCAGGCCAATAGCCTGTCAACTCTGGTGCAAATGGTTGCTGCCGGTGTCGGATCAACGCTTTTGCCTGAAATGTCGCTGGAAGTCGAAGCCCGCCGCCCGGATTCTCTAAAGATCATTCCATTTGAAAACCCGGTCCCCATTCGGCGCATTGGCATGGTCTGGCGCCGCAGTTCAGCCCGAAAGCGTGAATATCGTCAGTTGGCGGCTCATCTTCGTGATAGCTTGACCGCACAGAAACAAGTGCATGTCGCATAATCTATTGGTGCTTATGCCCAATCGGCTCAGGCCTAAAACGCAACCTTATTTAAACGTGCCACAGGATTAGTACCGAGCCGATGCTCCCGATCAAGGACGACAACCCGACCACGATAACGCCTTGGGTCACCTACGCCATCATTGCAATCAATGTGGCTGTCTTCCTTGTGACCATATCACTTAGTCCAAAGGGCGCAACGCTGGCCACCTTGCAATACGGAGCCATTCCTGCCGTCCTGTTTGGCTATGCCAACCTACCAGCCCAACTTGCCGCTTTCCCGCCCGGATATGAATTCCTGTCGATTTTCACCTCTATGTTCATGCATGGTGGCTGGATGCATATTGCGGGCAACATGCTGTATCTCTGGGTGTTTGGGAACAACGTCGAAGATGCCATGGGGCATTTCCGCTTCCTGATTTTCTATCTGCTGTGCGGGGTTGCCGCCGCCGTTGGGCACGGGTTGCTCGACACCCAGTCGCAAATTCCGATGATTGGTGCGTCGGGGGCGCTGGCCGGTGTCTTGGGGGCTTATTTCCTGCTCTATCCCAAGGCCCGCATTCTGGTCTGGTTCTTCTGGGTGTTCATTTTCTACGTCCCGGCCGTCTTCGTGCTGGGCTTCTGGTTCGTGACACAGGTCTTTAATTTCGGCAGTGGTGCCGGCGGCGGCATTGCGTGGGTTGCCCATATCGCCGGCTTTATTGCCGGGCTTGTCCTGATCCCGTTGTTCAAGCACCGCAACGTGCCGCTATGGCATGATGGATCACATGCACCGGCCTTTGGCGTTTATCGCCCCGGCCGACCAGGGCGCAAGGCACGCGGCGCAAGTACCTCCGGGTCTGGCGTCCCACCATGGGCCGCGGCCTATGAGGCCGAACGTGCTGCCAAGCGTGCGGCGATGAAGCGCGACCGGCGCGGCCCATGGGGCAAGGAAACCCCGACCGGCGAAGACCGCGACACATCCCCGTGGGGCCGCTATCAACCAACCGCACCAAAACCAAAACCGGCCCCCAAGCCGGGCATTGGTGTGCCCAAAGTTGTCCGGTTGCATTCCGACCGCGACAAGGACGATACTTAGAAAATAACGTTCCGCTCGTTCACGCCGGGAGCCCCAAAATGCGCGCAGCCTATTTCACCGAGTACCAAGGCCCGATCAACATACAGACCGTTGATGATCCCACCCCGTCCAATGATGGCGTTGTGATCAAGGTCGGCGCGACCGGATTATGCCGCAGCGACTGGCACGGCTGGATGGGCCATGATTCCGATGTACAGTTGCCCCATGTACCGGGCCATGAATTTGCCGGTACCATTGTCGGGGTTGGCAAGGACATCAAACGCTGGAAGGAAGGCGACCGGGTCACCGTGCCGTTCGTATCGGGATGCGGGCATTGCCCTGAATGCCACAGCGGCAACCATCAGGTCTGCGACAACCAGTTCCAGCCGGGCTTTACCCATTGGGGCAGCTTTGCGCAATATGTTGCCATCGACTATGCCGACACCAACCTGATTGCGCTTCCAGACGATATGGAATTCGCCACCGCGGCGAGCCTCGGCTGCCGCTTTGCCACCAGTTTCCGTGGTGTGATTGATCAGGGCAAAGTATCCGCCGGACAAATGGTTGCGGTGCATGGTGCGGGCGGGGTTGGCCTATCGGCGGTCATGATTGCTGCTGCCGCCGGTGCCTATGTCATTGCAGTTGATATTGATGACAGCAAACTTGAATTTGCCAAGGAACTTGGCGCAAATGCCACGCTCAATGCCCGCACCATTGACGACATCCCAACCGCGATTAAGGACATCACGCGCGGCGGTGTGCATGTATCGGTTGATGCACTTGGCAGTGAGCAGACCTGCTTTAACTCGGTCGCCAGTTTACGCAAACGCGGCAAACACATTCAGATCGGCCTTATGACCGGCGATCACGCCCACGCCAAAGTCCCGATGGACCGCGTTGTCGCCCATGAACTGGAAATTCTCGGCAGCCACGGCATGCAGGCGTTTCGCTATGACGCCATGCTCGACATGATCATGACCGGTAAACTCACCCCGCAAAAACTCATCGGCGACCGAGTCACACTGGCCGAAGGCGCAACGGCGCTTATGAATATGGACAATTTCGTCGGAACCGGCGTCACTGTGATTGATCGGTTTTAGGCCGCAAAACTCAGAATAACGCTGTTTCTCTATCAGACAGCCATTTTTTAGAATACTTATAATTTCAAAGTTATGTAGTTAATTATATTTAAGATTGAAATCCTCACGGGAATGACCTTAACTTCGAAGTGGGTATTCATCGGTCCCGCCCGATAACCCCAAAAAGAGAACACCAGCTTTCGCTTGGGACATAGTGGCGAAAGGAAAGGTTTCCTCCCCTCGAAGTGAGAGAAACGAAACCATGAGCGATAGCCAAACTCTAGATGGCCCACCCCGGCGTAAAACAGAATTGCGATGCTTTCTGTTTTTGGCCGTGTTCCTGGCCCCCGCCCTTTCGGTTGCAATCGTTGGTGGATTGGGCTTTTCAATCTGGATTTATCAGATGTTTGCCGGACCGCCCGGACCTCCGATGTAGGGGCAAGGGGGCTGATATGCCTGCAAACGCAAAACAGACAAGCCGTCGTGACTTCTTTGCCCGTTTCAGGGCTGTATCGACGACGCATTCTGATCAGACCGATGATGTTATCCGGCCACCATGGGCGTGGCACCTTGATGCCCGTTGCACGGGATGTGGTGATTGTGCGCCCGCCTGCCCGGAAGGCATCATCGCATTTGACGGCAGAAACCATCCGGTCATTGATTTCACCAAAGGTGAATGCACCTTTTGCGGGGCCTGCTCGCATGCCTGTGCAGAAGATGTTTTTGACGCGACAGCCGATACCCCTTGGAACCTCGACATTACGGTTGCCAAAACCTGTTTTGCGGAAAACGGGATTTACTGTCGGTCTTGTGGGGATGTCTGTCCGGAATCTGCCATCCGTATCGCCCCACAGCTGGGTGGTCGGGCCCGTGTCATCGTTAATGAAGACGCATGTACCGGTTGCGGCGCATGCCTCTCGGCCTGCCCGGCCGACGCCATATCCATTACCCCCCAAAAGGAGCACGCCCATGGATGAAAATATCGGGGTGATCTCCAGCATGATTGTTCAGGCCCGTCCCGAACATCTGGACGTGATCGCGACACAACTTGAAGCCTTTCCCGGCATCGAAATCACCGCACGTGACGTCTCGGGAAAAATCATTGTCGTACTTGAAGCCAAGAATGACCGGCAACTGGCCGACACCATGAAAGAGATCGGTGACCTTTCAGGCGTTCTTGGCGTCAACCTGGTCTATCACCACAACGAAAACGCCAATTAGTGCCACCGCGCACCAGCCAACGATCAAGAATTTGACATCTGGCCCAAGGAAACAAACGATGTTCAAGACAAAGATATCCCGCCGCGATGCCCTTAAGGCAAAAGCAGCAGCAATTGCCGCTGCAGCCGCTGGCATCAGTCTTCCAGCATCTGCACAGAATCTGGTGACAGAGACAGAACACACCAAACTCAAATGGTCCAAGGCCCCCTGCCGATTCTGCGGCACCGGGTGTTCGGTCATGGTCGCAACCAAGGACAATCATGTTGTTGCAACCCATGGGGATGTTCTCTCTCCGGTGAACCGGGGGCTTAACTGCGTCAAAGGGTACTTCCTGTCCAAGATCATGTATGGCAAGGATCGCCTGACCGAACCGCTCTTGCGCAAAAAGAACGGCGTCTATGACAAGAATGGCGACTTCGAACCGGTGTCCTGGGACGAAGCATTCGATATCATGGCCGAGAAATGGAAAGCGGCCCTAAAGGCCAAAGGTCCGACATCTGTCGGCATGTTTGGCTCAGGCCAATGGACCGTGTTTGAAGGATACGCCGCCTCCAAGCTGATGAAAGCCGGTTTCCGGTCCAACAACCTTGATCCCAATGCCCGCCATTGCATGGCATCCGCCGTTGTCGGCTTCATGCGGACCTTTGGCATGGACGAACCGATGGGCTGTTATGACGATATGGAAGTCGCAGACGCCTTTGTTCTGTGGGGATCGAACATGGCGGAAATGCACCCGATTCTATGGACCCGTGTCACGGACCGCCGTTTGTCGGCCCCGCATGTCAAAGTCGCTGTGCTATCGACCTATGAACATCGCTGCTTTGATCTGGCAGACATCCCGATGGTATTCAAACCCCAGACCGATCTGGTGATCCTCAATTACATCGCCAACCACATCATATCGACAGACCGGGTCAATACTGACTTTGTCAACAAACACACCATTTTCCGTCGGGGCAATACCGATATCGGCTATGGCCTGCGCCCAGAAGACCCGCGCCAACAATCAGCTGAACACGCATCCGATGCCGGTGGTTCAACCGATATGACATTCGACGAGTACGCCGAATTTGTGTCGGAATATACGCTTGATAAAACCCATGAAATGACTGGTGTACCCAAGGAACGTCTGGAAGCACTGGCTGAACTTTATGCCGATCCAAAAATCAAGGTCACATCGTTCTGGACCATGGGCTTTAACCAGCATACACGCGGGGTATGGGCCAACAATCTGTGTTACAATATCCATCTTCTGACCGGTAAGATTGCAGAGCCGGGCAATTCACCGTTTTCACTTACCGGGCAACCATCCGCCTGTGGCACCGCGCGCGAAGTTGGTACGTTCTCCCATCGGCTGCCTGCCGATATGGTTGTCACCAATCCCGAACACCGTAAGCATGCCGAAGAAATCTGGAAACTGCCCGAAGGCACCATTCCCGACAAGGTTGGCTATCACGCAGTAGAACAAAACCGCATGCTCAAGGATGGCAAACTCAATGCCTATTGGGTGCAATGTAATAACAACATGCAGGCAGCAGCCAACATCAACGAGGAAGCCTGGCCGGGGTATCGCAATCCGGAAAACTTCATCGCCGTTTCTGATGCATACCCAACCGTAACCTGCGAGGCTGCCGATCTTGTCTTGCCCACCGCAATGTGGGTGGAAAAAGAAGGCTGCTATGGCAATGCCGAACGCCGCACGCATATGTGGCATCAACTTGTTCAGGCGCCCGGGAACGCCAAATCCGACCTTTGGCAACTGATGGAATTTTCCAAACGCTTTGCCATCGAGGACGTCTGGCCGGAAGAGCTTCTGGCCAAGGCACCGGAACTGCGCGGAAAAACCATGTTTGACGTTCTGTATCGCAACGGCAACGTCGACAAGTTCCCGCTTGAGGAAACGGCGCCTGATTACGACAATAACGAGTCTGAAGAATACGGCTTCTATGTCCAAAAAGGCCTGTTTGAAGAATACGCAACCTTCGGACGTGGTCATGGCCATGATCTGGCACCGTTCGACCGCTATCACAAGGAACGTGGCCTGCGCTGGCCGGTGGTTGACGGCAAGGAAACCCTTTGGCGGTACCGCGAAGGATATGACCCTTATGTCACGCCCGGCGCCGGGGTCGAGTTTTATGGTCATAAGGATGGCAAGGCACGTATTTTTGCCCTTCCTTATGAACCAGCGGCTGAAACCCCTGATGAAGAATATCCGTTCTGGCTTTGCACCGGACGCGTCTTGGAACATTGGCACTCCGGGTCCATGACCCAGCGCGTGCCAGAACTTTACCGGTCATTCCCAGATGCCCTGTGCTTCCTTCATCCTGATGATGCGGCTGAACAGGGGCTAAGGCGGGGTGATGAAATCCGAGTAATCTCACGCCGTGGCGACATGCGCACACGGGTTGAAACACGCGGTCGTAACAAGCCGCCTCGCGGACTTGTTTTCATTCCTTGGTTCGATGCCAGCGAGTTGATCAACAAGGTCACACTTGATGCCACCGATCCAATGTCAAAACAGACTGATTACAAAAAATGCGCCATTCGCATTGAAAAAGTCTGAGGGAGGAAGCCATGAAAATAAGTCCAAAATGGTTGCTGTCGCTTGCCATCGTCGGCATTGCTGGCATGGCATATGCCGCAGAACCGATAACAACATTGCGCAGCACCGCCCCGGATCAGGAATCCGCAGCACCACGCATTACCAATTTTGAAGATAACAGCGTCAAACGCCCGCGCAACTATCCGGAGCAACCGCCAACCATTCCGCATGATATCGAAGGATATCAAATCGACCGCAATGCCAATAAATGCCTATCGTGTCATGCCCGTTCACGCACCGGCGAAAGCGGGGCGCCCATGGTTTCGATCACGCATTTCATGGACCGCGACAACCAGTTCTTGGCCGCCGTCAGTCCACGTCGTTATTTCTGCACCCAATGCCACGTCCCGCAGAAAGAAGTCAAACCTTTGGTCGATAATGACTTTGTCGATATTGATCAACTTCTGCCTGACAACGGCACACGTATTGCGGAATAGGGGGATTGGCGATGATTAATCTTCTGAAACGGTACTGGAAAGTTCTGACGACACCCAGTGTCCATTACAGTCTGGCATTCCTGACCGTGGGCGGCTTTATCGCCGGCGTCATTTTCTGGGGTGGTTTCAATACCGCACTGGAAGCAACCAACACCGAACAATTCTGCATTTCATGCCATGAAATGGAAAACAACGTCTATGCCGAACTGAAATCAACCATTCACTACTCAAACCGGTCTGGTGTGCGCGCCACCTGTCCAGACTGCCATGTCCCCCATGAATGGACCGACAAGATCGCCCGTAAAATGCAGGCTTCCAAAGAAGTCTGGGGCAAGATTTTTGGCACCATCAGCACGCGCGATAAATTCCTCGATAAACGTCTTGAGCTGGCCCAACATGAATGGGCGCGGCTTAAAGCCAATAACTCGCTCGAATGCCGCAATTGCCATTCAGATGAATCAATGGACATCACCCGTCAAAGCCCCCGTGCCGTCGAAGCCCATCAGAAATTTTTGTTCACCGGTGAAAAGACATGTATCGACTGTCACAAGGGGATCGCGCATCATCTACCTGACATGTCGGGTGTTCCCGAATGGCAGTAATCTGATGATGGATACGACAGCGTGACACAAGACACCCAATCTAAACCCCTTCTGGCTGGAATACGTTTCCAGCCAAGGGAACCAATTGACGCCATACTGACCCAGATAACGACCCATTATCGGTGCGACCGTATTTCTGGCTATGTCCAAAAACGCCATAAGGACCGTGATTGCGGCACCTTGGTCTATGTCCGCAACTTGCGATCCGGCGCGGAAATGTCGATCACGAAAAACCGGGGTGCCATGGCAAAGGGCTGCAAGCTCGACGGCGATGCGCTATCGAGCTTGTCGGAACAGCTCGCACAAGATATCGAAGCCGGAAGTGATCTTTTGATCGTCGCACGTTTTGGCCGAAGCGAGGCCGAAGGACGCGGGCTTCGTGATGTCATCTCACGCGCGATGGAACTTGAAATTCCTGTACTGGTCGGGGTGCGGGGTGAATATGCCGATGCGTGGGCCGAATTCCACGGCGGCATTGCCGACACATTGCCCCTTGATGCCCAAAAAATCGAAGCCTGGCTGCACATGACCGCCCGCACCTTGGCAAGCACGTGATTGTGATCGTCTGACCTTTGGGGGTTTATCAAAGGTCGGGCATAATTGCACCGCGTCGATAGCTGAAACTTCCGGGTGCAGGAATATCATCATGCGTGTGCAAATGTCTTTTGGCTTTCTCGTGACCTTTTCCATTCTGGCATCTGTGGTCCCGTTCACCGCCCATGCTGCCGATCCCTTTGGCGAAATCGAAATTCGCGAATGGAATGTCGAATATGGTGGATTGCCACGTGACCCGGATGCGGTATCGGACGATGAAGTCTGGTTTGTTGGGCAGGTAGGCGACTACATCGGACGTCTTAACCCAAAAACCGGGGCATTTTTCAAACGCGATCTTGAAGATGAACCCGGCCCCCATAACCTGATTGTCGGGCCTGATGGCATTGTCTGGTACGCGGGAAACCTGTTGGGATATATCGGGCGCTATGATCCGCAAACCGATCAGATCGACAAAATTGCCATGCCCAACGATGCCGCGCGCGATCCCCATACCCTGATGTTCGATGCCGATAACCGTTTCATCTGGTTCACGGTTCAAAATGGTAATTTCATCGGCCGGCTTGACCCGCAAAGCCACGATGTTGAATTGATCAAGGTACCGACACCGCGTGCCCGTCCCTATGGCATCAAACAGGCCCCTGATGGTACCTTGTGGATTGCCCTTCTTGGCACCAACAAGCTGGCCTCGGTTAATCCGCAAACTCTTGAACTGCGTGAACATGCCCTGCCCGATGGTGCGCGCCCGCGCCGGATTGCCATAAGCGATCAGGGACATGTTTTTTACACGGGTTATGCGCGCGGTGTTCTGGGCCGACTTGATCCCGCATCGGGCATGATTGATGAATGGCCAATGCCCGGCGGCGAAAATTCCCGCCCCTATGGCATGGCAATTGATGCGTCCAATCATGTCTGGGCGGTCGAAGGTGGCAGACCTGCGATGTTTGTCGGCTTTGACCCGGCGGCGGAAAAATTCATTTCAAACACACCGGTCCCATCGGGGGGCATTACCATTCGCCATATGGATTACAACCGCGAAACGCAGTCGGTCTGGTTTGGCAGTGATGCGGGAACCATTGGTCAGGCGATGGTCGGAAATTAAGGGACCAGTCGCCGAGGGTCTGGACCTAAATTAACGACCGATATCCGAGCAGACACGCCCCCCGACCAGCACTTTGGCGGCAAACCGTTCAAACCATGCGCCAAAATCTGCGTCATATTTCGCCCGGCCTGCGCGCTGTTCATCGGGGCCTTGCCCGTTTGGGCGGTCGGTCTTATCCCCCGCCCCCGACAGCCAGCGTTCATGACTTTCATCATCGACTTCCGGGTGGAACTGAATGCCCCAGATGCGCCCATCAATATGATAGGCCTGATGGGGGAATGTTGGCCCGGTCGCCATCAGTTCCGCCCCCTCGGGCAAGCCGAAGCCTTCGCTGTGCCAATGATAGACCATCATATTATCGGGAAATAAATCGCGCCCGGCCTCTGTCGCCTGAACCGGGTAATAGCCGATTTCCGTCAGGCCGTCGGGATGAGGGGCAACCGACGCACCAAGGTGACGCGCCATCATCTGAGCGCCAAGACAAATGCCCAGATACATCACATCACTGGCAACCACCTTGGGCAACCAGTCCATGATCGCACTGACATTGCCCAGATCATCCTCGTTGGCACTCATCGGCCCGCCAAATACGACAACCAGGTGATAGCCGCCAAGGTCGTCGGGCAAGACATCGCCTTCACCCGGACGACGAATATCGAACGTATAGCCATAGCGATGCATGACATCCCCAACCCGACCCGGTTGACCGGTGGCGGAGTTGAAAACCAGAAGAATGCGTTTTGCCGGGCTTAGTTCGTTCATCGTGACCTCATTACTGCGTTCGCGAAGGGTGACCTTTTCGGGCTATTTTGACAACCCCTTCGCACCTGAACCGGCACGGCCAGATACGAAAAAGCCGCCGCAAATCTGCGACGGCTTTGAATTCGTTACGTTTAATATGCGTCTTAAACGTTGAATTTGAAATGGAAGATATCGCCATCCTTAACGATGTAAGTCTTGCCTTCCTGACGCAGCTTACCATTATCGCGCGCGCCAGCTTCACCGTTGAATGCGATGAAGTCGTCATAGGCAATGGTTTCGGCCTTAATGAAACCGCGTTCAAAATCGGTGTGAATGACGCCCGCCGCATTCGGCGCAGTCGCCCCTTTATACACCGTCCAGGCACGTGCTTCTTTCGGGCCGACGGTAAAGAAGGTCAAAAGATCAAGCAGCTTGTACCCTTCACGGATACACCGCGTCAGACCGGTTTCCGAAAGCCCAAGACCTTCGAGGAATTCCTTTTTGTCTTCGGCACTGTCAAGCAAGGCTACTTCAGACTCGATTGCCGCAGAAATCACAACCGAACGTGCACCCTGTGCGGCGGCCATTTCGGCAACCTTGGCCGACAATTCATTGCCCTCGGCCGCACTGTCTTCGTCAACATTGCACGCATAAAGGATCGGCTTGCTGGTCAGAAGCTGCAGCATACGGAACGCTTTTTCTTCGTCCTCACCATCAATTTTGACGGTGCGGGCTGGTTGACCTTCGCGCAACGCGACCAAAGAACGCTCAATCAGCTCCATGGTCAAAACGGCTTCTTTTTCGTTCTGGCGGGCTTTTTTCTGCAGACCCGGAATACGTTTTTCCAGGCTTTCCATATCGGCCAGCATCAATTCGGTTTCGATGGTTTCCGCATCGCGTACCGGGTCAACCGACCCGTCAACATGGGTAATGTCGCCATCTTCGAAACAGCGCAGCACATGGACAATCGCATCGGTTTCGCGAATGTTGGCCAGAAACTGGTTACCCAGCCCCTCGCCCTTGGACGCACCGCGCACCAAACCGGCAATATCGACAAACTCAAGCTGGGTCGGAATGATGGTTGCCGATTTACCAATCGCCGCAATTTTATCAAGACGATCATCCGGGACGCTGACACGCCCTGTATTGGGCTCAATCGTACAGAACGGGAAGTTCGCCGCCTCGGCCGCAGCCGTCTGGGTCAGGGCGTTAAAAAGGGTCGATTTACCAACATTTGGCATACCGACGATACCGCATTTGAATCCCATCTTTCCGGGCTCCGTAACTTGATTTGTTTCTATCAGGATCGGCTCGAATATTATCAAGCCGAAAGACTATTTCTTTTTACCAAATGCCTTGGCAAGGGCTTGCGCCATCGCATTTGCGGCATTGCTGACCGGGGTATCGGCCTTTTCAATGCGCACCTGTGCTGCGCCCGACAAATTGTTCATATCTTCGCCAGCCGGTTCTTGTTCGCTGGCCTCACCTTTGGCTTTGCTCACCGCTGGTTTGTCTTTTTTCGGCGCCTTTGGCTTTGGCGGTGACACGATGTTTGACACCTTGCTCATAAAGCCGCCGTCATCGCCCTTGGTCAGTCGGGCAAACTCGGCTGCCACCGCGTCAAGCAACGTCATCAGCCAGCCATCCTGTTCGGATTTGGAAAAATCCCCCAGAACATGGCCATGTACACGTGACTTTTCACCGGGATGTCCAATGCCCAACCGCACACGACGGTATTCTTTGCCACAATGGGCGTCGATGGATCGCAATCCGTTATGTCCGCCGTGGCCCCCGCCGCGTTTCACACGCAACTTGCCCGGCGGCAGGTCCAGCTCATCATGCAGGACAATAACGTCTTCGACCGGAATCTTGTAAAAGCGCAGCACTTCGCCAACGCTTTGCCCCGAAAGGTTCATGAAGGTTTCCGGTTTAAGAACCAGAACTTTCTGCCCGTTCAATTCACCTTCGGAAATCTGGCCCTGAAACTTTTTGCGCCAGGGACCAAAAGAATGGCGGCGGACGAGTTCGTCCGCCGCCATGAAGCCGATATTGTGGCGATTGGCGGCATATCCCGATCCCGGGTTTCCCAATCCAACCACCAAAAACATCTTAAGACCTCAATCTTATTCTTCGGTCGATTCCGCTGCGTCTTCTTCGCCATCTTCTGCGTCATCGGCATTATCTTCCGATTTCAGAGCGGACGGAGCAGCAACGGTTGCAACGGTAAAGTCACGGTCGGTAATCGTAAGCTCAACACCTTTCGGCAATTTGATTGCCGAAATGTGGATCGAGTCACCAACTTCAACACCCGTAAGGTCAAAGACCAGCTCTTCCGGGATAGCAGCAGGCGCACAGCTAACTTCGACGTCGTGACGAACGATATTGAGAACGCCACCGCGTTTCAGACCCGGTGATTTCTCTTCGTTGATGAAGCGAACCGGAACTTCCACGTTCATGGTCTGGCCTTTTGCAAAGCGCAGGAAGTCAACATGGATCGGTGCGTCAGTCACTTTGTCGAACTGAACGTCGCGTGGCAGGACTTCGTATTTCTCTTTGCCGACGTTAACCGTCAGAATGTGAGAAAAGAAGCCAGGCTGATGCAGAAGTTTAACGAGCGGACGCGGGTCAATCTGGAACATAACAGGTTCTTGTTTTGCACCATAAATAACACCAGGGACCATACCGGCACGACGCACGGCACGGGCGGCCCCCTTTCCGGCCCGTTCACGGATTTCCGCAGTGATAACAGAGTTTGCCATCAGAAAATCTCCTTGAACTATAAAATTTGTTTACGCAGGTTGGTGTAAATCACCGCTGAAAGCCCACGAAAACAAGCGCGCTGGCCTCCAGGGGTGCCAGCGCGACGAGGGCCTTATACCCTCAATCGAAAAGAACGGAAACAGATTTTTCTTCCGAGATGCGACGAATGGCTTCTGCCATCAGCGGCGCAATCGGAAGCTGTCTGATTTTTGCGCAAGTCCGCACCGCATCCGATGCCTTGATCGAATCGGTGGTGACCACTTCAGACATCGGCGAATTGGCAATACGCTCAACCGCCGGGCCCGACAAAACACCATGCGAGACATAGGCCGCAACCGATGCCGCACCGCGTTCTTTCAATGCACCTGCCGCATTGCAAAGTGTACCGGCACTGTCGACGATATCGTCAACCAGAATGCAGGCTGCATCCTTAACATCACCGATAACATGCATGACTTCCGACACACCGGCCTGCGGGCGGCGTTTATCAATGATCGCCAGTTCCGCATCAAGACGCTTTGCCACCGAACGTGCACGGGCAACACCGCCAACATCCGGGCTAACAATGACCAGTTTCTGGCCTTCGAACTTGTTGCGGATGTCGCTGGTCAGAACCGGAGACGCAAACAGGTTATCAAGCGGAATGTCAAAGAAGCCCTGAATCTGACCTGCATGAAGGTCCATGGTCAGAACGCGATCTGCACCGGCAACCGTAATCAGGTTGGCAACCAGTTTGGCCGAAATCGGGGTGCGGGGACCCGATTTACGATCTTGCCTGGCATAGCCGAAATACGGCATGACGGCCGTGATGCGACGTGCAGACCCACGACGCAGTGCGTCGATCACCACCAGAAGTTCCATCAGATTGTCGTTTGCGGGATAAGAGGTGCTCTGAATGACAAAAACGTCCTCACCGCGGACGTTTTCCTGAATTTCACACCAGATTTCTTCGTCGGAGAATCGCTTAACATCTGCGCGGGTAAGCGGCAGGTTCAGATGGTCAGCAATTGCCTCAGCCAAGGGATGGTTACTGTTACCAGCGAGGATCTTCATAGCGGGGCCTCGGATAATGGGTGCCGGGAAAGCGAAAAAACGAATTTGCGACTCCGCCCTGCACAAAGTGCCGGGATGGTTCCCTGCATGCCATTGCCGCTCAAAGCCCCGGTTTTCAAGGTTTCCCCATCCGGCACAACGACACATTCACAACACTCAAAGACCACTGTTTGGCTACTCCGCATCTTGGCAGATCGCGGCGGCTTTATACCCATCCGTTAACAGTCTGTAAATGGCCCCAATGGCGAATAACGACAAGGCAGTCATGCATCCCCCCGCAACACCAATAGGACAACGGGCCCCTAACGCGCTGATGCGGTCTTTTTACGTGCACGCAACTGCCATTGTTTACGGTTGGCGATCTGGCCCAAAACACCTTCAAGGGATTCAACCGCCGCCTGTGCCGCAAGCGATGCGATTGTGCCCCAACGTTCATCAAGGCTACCGTGCGGAACCACATTATTTTGCTTCATCTGGCCCAGTTCCGTGCCATCGACATCCATGATCACCCATTCGATCAACACCCGGTCCACCGGTGTGCGCGATTTGCTTTTATCAATCGGGGTGACTTGGGTAGTCGCCGACAGGATCACGCTATGATCCCCAATGTCGGTATTATCGATCTCGATCCCTTTGGATTGCAAAAGGGCCCCGGCCGACCTTGCCAATGCAGTGTTACCATCTCCCGGTGCGCCTGCGAAATCAATCAGGGCGACTTTCATGACCGGGGCTGCACGCAATGCGGTCCGATCCCCGGTGATCATAAAGGCAATCTTGTCGGCCGATTGTGCGACCAGTGCGTCATAGGTTTCTTCTTGCGGGTCTTGGTCAATCCCGCCCAGATCGCGGACTTTCTCCACCAGTTCCTTAGGAACGGCAAGATCGCCTTCCTCCGGTCCCGTTGGGACAGGCGCAAACCACTGATCCGGTCCCAATTCGCCTGTGGCCTTTGTGGTATCAATCGCCAAGCCATCGGGACGCATCAAAACCCACGTAATATCAACCGATGCCCCGGCATCAATCAGATTGGCCGTAACGTTGGGACGCAGGATATAATCGCCACCTTGTGGGCTGTCGCTATAGGCCGGGATATCGCGTGATCGCAATGCGCGCGCCATCGCCCGTGCCAAATGCTGCGATGCGCCTTCCGGCAAATCTTCGCCGCCTTCGACCCGCACGGTTTCGGTATCACGCAATTCCAGAAGCGACGGATCACCTTCACGCCCCGCGCCTTGAAACGGGCGCGGCAAATCGCCGCAGGCACCAAGCGGGATGATCGTGACAACAAAAAGAAGGAAAGTACGGAGGAACGATTTCATCAAAGCCACTTTGAAAATCACATCAAAACGCACCCAACCATGGATACGATGATCATAAAGAAAAACAACATAATCAAATGTGGCATGGCGTATCCCCCTTACGCTTCTGACAGCATGATCGCGGAAAGCTGCCGGCCATAATCGGGCTCCTTGCGAAGCGTCGTCCGGCGGTAACTGTAAAACAGGTCTTCTTGCGCCAACGTGTCGCGCGCCACAAGTTCGACCTTGGCAATGCCAGTCGCAATCGTGCGGCGATGCACATATTCCGGCAGATCAAACATATAGTGTCCGACACGCGACGACGCATCAAAAAGGTCTTTGTTGCCTTCTGGTCCGTCAAGGATCGTATCGCGGAATGCGGCGTCCACCTCATAAGATGCGCGCGCGATACACGGACCAACAGCGGCAATAATGTTTTCGCGGCTCGCACCCAGCTTTTCCATCGCCGTCACTGTTGTTTCGGAAACCCCGCCATAAGACCCGCGCCATCCCGAATGGCACGCGCCAATTACACCAGCCTTGGGATCGTGAAACAAAACCGGCGTGCAATCAGCGGTCAGAATGCCCAGCATAATACCCGGACGGTCCGTCACCATCGCATCGGCCTTCGGCGCCTCGTCACGTGACAGCGACCGATCCAGCACGGCAACATCCGTACCATGCACCTGATACACCGTTGTCAGGTCATCGGGCGCCACCGCAAATGCCTTGGCGGCACGTGCGCGGTTTTCGGCCACCCGGGACTTATCGTCGTCGGAGCCAAACCCGACATTAAGCCCACCGTGAATGCCGTCGCTAACCCCGCCCTTGCGACTGAAAAATCCGTGCCGCAGCGATGATGGGGTGCCAAGGTTTTCGGCCTCAAACCACTCAAGCCCGTTTGCAGTGCGGGCGATACCATGCGTTATCGGATGGGTCATGCTGTGGTGTGCTCCGTGCTTACGTCATCATCAGTCGGCGTTTACGGGTTTATCGGGTTCACCCTTCTACCCCGCTAATGCAGGGTGGCGGTGTCGTCGTCGCACCATAGCCGATCAGTACTTTAAAAAGCGTTCCCATCTGATCGGGCGCGATTAACCGCGCAAGTGCCTGATCAATCGCCTTTGCCTGTTCTTCGCTGGCATCGGTTTTTAAAAGTTCGGCACGCTGTTCAATGCCCAGCATCGCCAAAAACGTCCCCTGGGTTAATACCGCCCCGGTCCGCGCGCCCGCCTCAATCATCGCGCGTGAAATGGCGGCGAAATCAACATGGGCTGTCAAATCAACATCGCCCGGCTGTGACAGAACCGGATGATATTCATGGGCCTTTACCGCCTGCAACGTATCGCCAAACGCACTATGGGGATGACCGTAATCGATAAACAATGCCGCCCCGCCGTTGTCATTTAAACGGCGCGCAATCTGATCGGCAATGGCAATCGCCGGGCCGCAGGACTCAAAAATGTCGCCCTCTTTCGCCGTCCCGCGCAGGGTCGCAGGCACCAGCGCATCGGCCACCGGCGTTTCACGTCCGCGCACAAACCCAAGTTCACCACCCTCTGCATCAACCCCGACAAGCCGTTCGGCCCATCCGGTTTCCCCACGTTCAAACTGGCGGATCGGAAGCGCGTCAAAGAACTCATTGCCAATGACAATCGTCGGCACACCGGCCCGACCGGGGATATCGTCAAACGCTTCGTGCCATGTTGCGGGAATGCCATATGGCATGATTGATGTTTGCTGATGGGTGCGCAAAACCGGGCTGGTTTCAACAAACCGAACCGTGATCGCATCACTAAAGCCCGGCACATTACGCACCGCGCGCAGGGCATCGGACATCAAGGTTCCGCGCCCCGGCCCCAGTTCGACCAGATCGATTTTCGACGGACCACCCATCTGTTGCCAGCTCACCGCTGCCCAAAGACCAATCAACTCGCCAAACATCTGGCTGATTTCAGGCGCGGTAATAAAATCCCCCGCCCGGCCAAACGGGTCCTGTTTGCGGTAATAGCCAAATTCAGGATGGGCGAGGGCCTCATTCATGAAATCGGCAATCGTGATCGGCCCGGACAACGAAATCCGGCGTTTGATATGCTCAAGTAGCGGGTTGGCAGACGGTTCGGTCACGCGGTCTTTCCATCTTTGCTTTTGGGGTCATCCTTGGGATGCACGCGGGTTTCAATCGGCTTGCGCTTCAAGGCATATGCAATGACAGCCGCCCCGGCCAGAACCATCGGAATCGACAGCAACTGCCCCATCGTCGTCCCGCCCACCAGATAGCCAAGCTGCACATCGGGTTGACGGAAAAACTCGATAATGATCCGCGAAATGCCATACCCGGCAACGAACGTCCCGCCGAGAATTCCCGGACGGTGGCGCACGAACGCACTGCGTGACAATACAAACAGAACGATAAACAGGATCAGCCCTTCAAGGGCTGCTTCATACAGCTGGCTTGGATGGCGTGGCATTGGTCCGCCATTGGGGAACACCATGCCCCACGGCGCATCGGTCGCACGGCCAAAAAGCTCGCCATTGATGAAATTGGCAATACGGCCAAAGAACAAACCAATCGGGGTCGCCACCGCCGCAGCATCCAGAACCGCAAGAATCGAAATCCCGCGTTTGCGCGCAAACAGAATGATCGCAACAATCACGCCCATGAACCCGCCATGGAACGCCATGCCGCCTTGCCAGACCTTCAGGATATTGGCCGGGTTATCGATGTAGTAATCGAAATTGTAAAACAGCACATAGCCAATCCGCCCGCCAAGGATCACCCCAAGTGTGGCCCAGAACAGCAAATCATCAACATCGTTTTTGCTCATGATCTTTGGGGTTTTGGTGCAGTAATACACCACGTATTGCCAGCCGATCAGAAGGCCTGCGATATAGGCCAGCGCATACCAGCGAATGGCAATCGGGCCGATGGAAATCGCAATCGGGTCTATTGCCGGAAAGGCAAGGCTGAGCATCAAAAAAACTCCGGTCCGAAACGGGGATTAAACAAAATGGCGTATCAGGATGTCACAAAGGATATGGGCAGCATCATGGCAGTCACCTTTCGGGCGCCACAACCCCCATTTGATCAGCGGAACGGATCGTCTGTTGCCAGATAATCCTGCACATAGCACCGCACGCCTTCTTCAAGCGACGTCATCTCCGCGTCATAGCCTGCTTGACGCAGCTTGGCCATGTTGGCCTCGGTAAAATACTGGTACTTGTCGCGGATCGATTCTGGTGTTGGCACATATTTAATATCGGGCGTCTTGCCCATCGCATCAAACACCGAAAGTGCCAGGTCCTTGAAACTGCGTGCCTTGCCGGTTCCAACGTTAAACAGGTCGCTGACATCGGGGTGGTCATAAAGCCACATGATGATATTGACCACATCACCGACCCAGACAAAATCACGCAACTGCCCGCCATCTTCATAATCGGGATGGTGTGATTTAAACAGGGTCGCGGTTTCCCCCGCTGACAGTTTGTCAAACATTTGGGAGACGACCGAACGCATCCCGCCCTTATGATATTCATTGGGGCCATAAACGTTGAAAAACTTCAACCCAGCCCACTGTTTGGGGCGGAAGCCGTTCTGATCCAGAATGCGGCGGAACCGGCGATCAGTCGCATGTTTCGACCAGCCATAGGCATTAAGTGGCGCCAGTTTCGCCATGTCGCCTTCGTTAAAGCTGTCGTCAAACCCTTGCTTGCCATCGCCATATGTTGCCGCCGATGACGCATAGATCAGGCGCGCGGAATGGCGTGAACACCATTCCCAAAGCCATGTGGTCAGTTTCAGGTTGTTGGCAACGATCTTGTCCGCGTCGGTTTCGGTGGTCGCAGAAATCGCCCCCATGTGGAAAATCGCATCGACATCGCCCGAATGCTGTTCAAGAAATACTGGCAGTTCATCGGGATGAATGATGTCACGCAGGTTCCGCTTGGCGATGTTTTTCCATTTGATGCCATCGCGCAGGCGATCCACGACAACAATGTCGGTTTCACCGCGGTCTTCAAGGGCGGCAACAATATTGGAGCCGATAAATCCGGCACCACCGGTAACGATAAGCATGACGTTCTCCTGACGGGTATCGGGGCGTGAGCCCGTCCCATGAATTCTAATCTGACCACTTTATAGGACCGCCCCTGATCTGGAGCAAGAAAAGCCATTGAAAACGAGGATATTCTCACGCCGAAAGGACGATCAACTTGCCCCGCATCGCATAACCAACCATATTACGATCAACAATTTGATCGCAAACGCCGGAGACGAACATGCAAATCAATAACCGCATTCTCGATGACCTGACCCGTGTCACCAATTCTGCACTGGGCACCATGACCGGCGTCAAAGGCGAAGTCGACGCAATGATCCGTCAGCAGTTTGAGAAAATCCTGGTGAACATGGATCTGGTCACCCGCGAAGAATTCGACGTTGTGCATGATGTTGCCATTCGCGCAGCCGAACGCATTGACGCGCTCGAAGCCAAAATTACCGATCTTGAAAAACGTCTTGCCGTTGCCGATGCGCCCAAGAAACCGGCAGCAAAACGCACCAGCGCAAAAACAACTGCGAAAAAAGACGTATAACCGGGCCACCCTCCCCACATTAAGGTCAGATAACCGTCGTTCTTTGGTCGGATAAGCCCCGTCTTACCCGGCCAATTGGGAACGCAGGACGACAATGACATGAAACTCATTGCAGTCCTGCGATTAAGGGCGGTTGAAACACGGCACGCCGCGGCATATAGTGCGCGCCCTTTCGCATATGCTTAAACAGGCTGGGTTTATATGAACGACCAACCCGACGATATTGGCGATATGGACGACGAAAATCCGTTGCTCCTTGTCGAAGATATCGCCCGCACCAACCAATGGCACCTGGAACGACGCAGCACCGATGAAGTGGTGGTCGAGATTCCGGGCCATTGGTGCACGTATCTGGTCTATTTCACCTGGCGTGACGATGCAGAAGCATTGCACATCGCATGTTGCTTTGACCTGTTCGTGCCCGAACCCTTGCGCCCGCGCATGTATGAACTGGTGACCAAATGTAACGAGCAACTCTGGATCGGGCATTTCGGTCTGTGGCTCGAAGAAAACATGCCGCTGTTTCGTCACACACTGTTGTTTGGCGGCGACGTCCCCCCAATGGTCGAACAATTCGAAGAAATGATCGACATTGCGGTCTCGGAATGTGAACGGTTTTTCCCGGCGTTTAATTTCGTACTGGGTCAGGGCAAATCCCCCGACGAAGCTTTGATGCATTCCATGCTAGAACCGCTTGGGCAGGCGTAACCGCCCAAACCCACTTCCACCGATCACGCGTATCAGGACGGCATAGTGCCGTCCTTTTGCATATAACGGCCTGTTGCAGCGCTTTTTTTTCGGTTTCATCATATGGTCGGCGAAACAAAATAAACGCCACCTTGGCACCGAAAGCAGATCATCGAACAAAATAAAATCCGGCAAAACCCACCAACCACAGCCAAACACCCCGCTTGTGATGTACATAACTATTTTTGGTGCCCCCACCTTCGCCACCTCTTGCCCTACGGCCTGACTTGACCCACCTTGAGAAGATCGCTACGGCATTGGATCACGACTGTTGAGTGCACCCCGCACAACAGTATCGGATGGATAAAGCGGAGCAATTTTATGAATACGCGTCTTTTGCTGGTCGGTTGCGGAAAGATGGGCAGTGCCATGCTCGAAGGCTGGCTTGCCCAAGGGCTTGTTGCCAGCAATGTCTATATTGTTGAGCAGCCCGAAGCGGCCGAGAAACTCCAAACCAGCTATGGCATCAATGGCATCACTGATGTCAAAGACGTGCCCAAGGACTTTAGCCCGCAAGTCGTGCTGTTTGCCGTCAAACCACAGGTCCTGCCTGATGTGATTGACGCCTATAAACCACTTGCACGCGCGGAAACCGTGTTTCTGTCGGTGGCGGCGGGCAAAACCATTGAATTCTTTACCAGCCATCTGGGCGAAAACGCCCGCATTGTGCGTGCCATGCCCAACACACCTGCTGCGGTCTCGCGCGGCATGACCGTGATGTGCCCAACTGAAAATGTCAGCATCGCCCAGTGCAACATGTGCGAAACCCTGCTTAAAACCGTCGGTCTTGTGTCCTGGGTCGAGGATGAAAGCCTGATGGATGCGGTCACCGCCCTTTCAGGAAGCGGACCGGCCTATATCTTCCATCTGGTCGAAGCCATGGCACAGGCGGGTGAAACCGCGGGGCTTCCCGCAGAACAGGCGATGTTGCTTGCCCGTCAGACCGTGGTTGGTGCGGGTTTCCTGCTTGATAGCAGCGAAGAAACCGCCGAAACCCTGCGCCAGAATGTCACAAGCCCCGGCGGCACCACGGCGGCCGCCCTTAATGTTTTGATGGATCAGAAATCCGGATTGCCCGAACTGATGACCCGTGCGGTTGAAGCCGCCCGCAAACGGTCGGTCGAACTGGCGGGCTAAAACACCCCGCCCTCACCAATAAGGAGACAGTCATGCCTGCGAAAAAGGATATCCCAAATACCCTGATCACGGCCGCCATGAAACTGGCCGCCGATAAAAGCTGGCATGACGTCACCCTGATCGATATCGCCCAGACCGCTGGCCTGACGGTTGCGGAATGTTACGATCATTGTCGTGGCAAGGGCGATATCCTTCGCAAATTCATCCATAAAATCGACCGCGACGTTCTCGCCGATCTCGATGCCGAAGATTTCAACGAGCCCGGCCACGACCGGCTTATCGCAATTGTGATGGCGCGCTTTGATGCGCTGGCGGCCTATCGCCCTGCCCTGCGCTCGATCCTGTGCGCCCGTGGTGATCTTGGCCCGGCAGATTCTTTGCGTGCCATTAAAACTCATTTCGGATCGATGCGCTGGATGCTCGACGCGGCAGGCTTTCGCACCGGCGGCCTTCACGGCAGCCTGCGCATTGCCGCGATGACCGGGATCTATGCCCGCTGCTTTAAGCTGTGGCTTGATGATACCAGTACCGACTTTGGCCCGACCATGGCCCTGCTTGATCGTGAATTGTCAAAGGCCGCAACATGGGACGCCCGGGTTGAAAAGGGTCTTGGCAAGGCGCATCGCCTGTGCGGCAAAATTTCAAAAAAATATCACCGTTTTGCAGCAAAAAAACATGGTTCATCCCAACAGGAAACCACGGCGCAAACGCCCGCACAGACCAGTAGTTCTTCTGCAACAGCACCCTAAGTATCTGATCTGAAAATCAAAAGAGACATAGATACCCAGGGTTATGTTACCAACATAAAACACTAACCTTACGGTTTTTGTGCAGTGCAAAATAATCCTTGACGAAAGCGATCCGTTCCTTCATATTGCAGTTGAATTTGTGCGGCGCACAATAGCGCCTCATTCCATAAATGTTCAAATTTTTAGATGGAGTGCAAACCATGACCGCCGCAAAAAAGGCAACGAACCCGTTCTTTGATCTCGACTTCACCAAGTACACCGCGGACTTTAAAATTCCGGGTGTTGACGTGAACGAAATGATGGCTTTCCAGCGTAAAAACATGGAAGCCCTGACCAAAGCCAACAAGGTAGCCTTCGATGGTTTCCAGGCTGTTGCTCAGCGCCAGGGTGAAATCTTCAAGTCGCTGCTGGACAAAGTCCAGACGCAGGGCAAAGATTTTGCTGCTACATCCGCTGACGACCCGATGGCGTCTGCTGCAAAGCAGACCGAAGTCGCGAAAGCCGCATACGAAGAAGCACTTTCGAATGCCAAGGAACTGTCAGGTCTGGTAACCAAGTCTCAGGAAGAGGCACTTTCTCTTCTGCAGACTCGCTTTACCGATTCTCTCGACGAATTCAAAACCGTAATCGAAAAGAGTGCGGTCGCGAAGTAACAGCTTAACGCTTTACACTTCCCGTAATCTACTTGATGGCAGGACCTTCTGGTCCTGCCATTTTTCTTATGTTTTGCTCAAACTCCTGACTTTGGACCGGCCCGTGCTTTGGACTTCTCAGACCAGACGTCCCGCATTAATCTGGCGCCATAACAAGGAGACCACATCATGAGCGAAATCAGTTTTGATGATTTTCTAAAAGTCGATATCCGCGTTGGTACTGTTATTGATGCGCAAGACTTCCCCGAAGCCCGCCGCCCGGCCTTAAAACTGTGGGTGGATTTCGGCCCGGACATCGGCACCAAAAAAACATCAGCCCAGATCACCAAATATTACACCCCCGAAAAGCTGATCGGCCGTCAGGTCGCGGGCGTTATCAACTTCCCCAAAAAACAGGTCGGACCGTTCATGTCCGAATTCCTGTGTTTGGGTTTTCCCGATGGCGCGGATGACAAAGGCATCGTTCTGATCAAACCTGATCAGGAAGTCCCCAATGGCAGTCGATTGTTTTAACCCCACATCACGTCCGGCTTCGCACACACGCTTTGCCTGACTGTGCAACCGACGGGTACAGCTGGAACGGTGACAACCGATCTTTTGACGCCCTGCTTTTCGATAAAGATCGTCCTCAAGGTCGCCTTTGCCAAAAAATAGGGCGGGAACACATCGTGCCCCCGCCCACTCTGCCTCATAGCTGTTATCAGCTATCGTGCAAGAACGAGTGCCGCCTCGCGGGTTCGAACAACGGTGCCCGACACCAGTGATGATGCGTCACGGATATAACGGACGGTTGATGAAAACCGTTCAACCGATTCTGCCATGCGTTGCATATTGCCCGACACTTCCTGGGTCACCGCACTTTGTTCTTCGACTGCGGACGAAATCGTGGTGACGTTATTCACAACACCTTCGACATCGCCCTGAATGGTACCAAGAACGTTGGTCACTTCTTCTGTTATCCGCTGAACACCTTCAATTTCACCGGTAATCTGCTCGGTTGCGCGGGCCACCTGATTGGCAAGGTTTTTGACCTCGGTAGCGACCACCGCAAACCCTTTGCCTGCTTCCCCCGCACGGGCAGATTCGATCGTTGCATTGAGCGCCAGCAGGTTAATCTGTCCGGCGATACCTTGAATAACGTCAATGATGTTGCTCATCGCGCCAACAACTTCGGTCATTCTGCCGGTCGAGAGACCTGCCTGAACCGCCTTTTCCAGCACCAGATCGGTCGATCCGCGTGCTTCATCCATGCTGCGCGAAATTTCTGCAATCGATGCCGCAAGTTGCTCAGTCCCTGCGGCGACCGCCTGAACATTGGCAGATGTTTCATCGCAAGACGTAGTTGCCACATCTGATCGCTGATCAAGCTCGCCCAGACTGTGATCAATTTCGGTGAAATTAGTATCGATCATCACCTTAAGATCCGACAGCAAATTCACCTGTTCAGTAATGTCCGTGGCATATTTGATGACTTTATAAGGATTGCCGTCCGGATCAAAAATCGGGTTGTAAGACGCCTCGATCCAGATTTCTTTCCCGCTCTTGGCAATGCGCTTGAACTGCCGTGCACAGAAATTCCCGCGGCCCAGATCTCTCCAAAATTCCGCGTATTCTGCACTGCTTGAATATTGCGGATCGACAAAGATTTTGTGGCGGCGACCAACAACTTCCGACAGTTCATAGCCCATCACATTCAGGAAATTGTCGTTGGCGTCCAGAATGTTTCCCTGAAGATCAAACTCAATCACCGCCTGGCTGCGGTTGATCGCATTTACCTTGCCTTCGAAATCGGCAAATGTCTGCTGACGCTTGGAGATGTCGGATGCAAATTTGACGATCTTGACAACCTCGCCTTTTTTATTGCGTACCGGGTTATAGGTTGCTTCGATCCAGACCCGCTGGCCGCTTTTGGTGATGCGTGGGAATGCTGCGGATTTAAACGTGCCGCCGCGCAAATCAGACCAGAACGTATCGTAGTCCGGACTGTTTTTGATTTCGGCAGGCACAAATATCGCGTGATGCTTGCCAACGATTTCGGCCAGCTCATATCCCAATACCGACAAAAAGTTATCATTTGCCCGCAATATCGTTCCTTGCGGATCAAACTCGATAACGGCCTGCGACTGGTCAAGTGCTGTCAAAGTCTCGTTCGCCAGAGAACCGGTGTTGCGCTTAAAAAAATTGAAAATGGTCATGGTAAACTCCTATCAATCGTCATTAAGGCAGAACACTGCCTCTTACTGCCGAACGCGGCGTTGAGAGGAATTTACGCAAAACACCTATACAAAAATATCCTCATTTGAGGAGGTATATATCCATAGGTATATATTTTTGGATCAAAACATTAAAAAAGGACACAAACGCAATGCGCTGTGCCCTTTTAAAATAGCCGATTATTTTTGAAACCAGCGTTATCAAGCCTTGAAATTACTTCTCGACAAACGCCTTCTCGATGACGAAGTGGCCCGGCTCGTTCATGTTGCCTTCTTTGCCGCCCCACTCGACCAGCATCTCACGCGTGTCGGCAATCATTTCCGGATTGCCGCACAGCATGAAGCGGTCATTTTCAAGGGATGGCTTGGGCAGGCCAAGGTCGCTATACAGCTTGCCCGATTTCATCAGTTCGGTGATGCGGCCCTGATTTTTGAACTCTTCGCGGGTGACGGTCGGATAGTACAGAAGCTTGCTCTGAACGTCTTCGCCAAAGAATTCATTGTTGGGCAGTTCGCTGTGAATGAATTCCTGATAGGCCAGTTCACGCACTTCGCGGCAGCCATGCACCAGAATGACCTTGTCATAGCGCTCGTAGGTTTCGTAATCGCGGATCACGCTCATGAACGGCGCCAAACCCGTCCCGGTCGACAACAGCCACAGGTTTTTGCCCGGCAGCAAGTTGTCATGGATCAGGGTTCCGGTTGGCTTGCGCCCTACCAGGATCTTGTCACCCAGCTTGACGTGCTGCAAACGCGACGTCAGCGGTCCATCGGGCACCTTGATCGAGAAGAATTCAAGCTCTTCATCATAGTTCGCACTGACCATCGAATAGGCGCGCAAAAGCGGCTTGCCTTCAACTTCGAGGCCGATCATCGCGAACTGACCATTGATGAACCGAAAGCCCGGATCACGCGTGGTTTTGAACGTGAAGAGAGTGTCCGTCCAGTGATGGACATAGGTGACGGTTTCTTCGTTAAAATTGCTGGCCATAACGCTGCATCAATCCGTTTCGTCTAAAGATGTTTTCAGGGGCGCGGCGGGAATAAGGATGTATATCCCGGCAAAACGTCCATGCCAAGTTGGCGCGATTTAACATCACTTCACCGTATATCGCAAGAAAACAATCTCATTTTTTGTAATTTTTGTGTGAATTACACAAATTTATACAAAATATATGTAGAATATTGTCTGACAATCATGCACGATAGAGTGACCCGCCCCGATTGGCAACACGGCATTGCTGTGTGATACCCGATCAGAACCGGGCGAACAATGATCCACCGCAAACGGGTGATATATGATGCAACCTGCCGCAGAAAAACCCGACAACCTGACGGTTCAGCACATCACGGACGCCATTACCAATGCCATCCGCGAAGGCCGTCTGGCCCCCGGACAGCGGCTGACCGAAAACGACTTTGCCAAGAAACTGTCGGTGAGCCGCCCGTCTGTGCGCGAAGCTTTTCGTCAGTTGACCTCGGACGGCCTGCTGCTTTCCCAGCCATATCGCGGCGTCAGTGTCCGGCACATGACCCGGCGCGAAGTCGATGACCTGTTTACTGTTCGAAGCGCGCTGGAAGGACTGGCCGTACGGTTGGCGACACCAATGCTGCACGCAGACATCAGCCCACTTGAAACCATCCAGGACCAGCTTGATCGCGCCGAGGCCGCCCGCGACCTCACCGCCATGTCGCGCCATAACCTTGCCTTTCACATGCTGTTTGCCGATGTCAGCGGCAATGCCCTGCTATGCGAACAGCTGCGCCGGATCGCCAATAACGTCTATTGGCTGCAATTTCGCGTGCTTGTCGCCGACGAGAAGGTCCTGGCGACCAATGGCGCACACCGCGAAATCGTTGTCGCGATCAAACAAGGGGATGCCAAACGGGCCGAGTCTATCATGGTCGATCACGTCGACCAGTCGCGCCAATTGGTGCAGGCCCTGCCCGACGATCATTTCAATGATCACGCGTCCTAAACACGGCTTTCTGGCGTGATCAGAACACCAGACGCAAGACATTCGAACGCCGCTACGACCTTGGGCAAGGTCGCCTCTGGAG
This sequence comes from Thalassospira sp. GB04J01, assembly GCF_000751115.1. Taxonomy (NCBI): domain Bacteria; kingdom Pseudomonadati; phylum Pseudomonadota; class Alphaproteobacteria; order Rhodospirillales; family Thalassospiraceae; genus Thalassospira; species Thalassospira sp. GB04J01. The sequence goes on from NZ_CCDX020000010.1 coordinate 237,582, forward strand.
TCTCACTTGCGGCCACCCAAAGTGCCGCATTAAGTGCAACACCGTTCAGAAGCCGCGCGATGGCTTCAATATCAACAGGTTTGATCGCCTTCTCGGCCGCAAGTTCCTGCAAGGTCGCGATTGTTGCCTGAAGGCAGCGGTTCTGACTTGGCCATTGTGACGGATCGCCAAGCACAGCCGGACCATCGAGCAACACGATCCGCTGCACTTCGGGCTGAAGCGCCATTTCGATATAGGCCGCCCCTTCGGCCAAAAGGCCTTTCCAGCCACCTCCGGCTTTCTGGCCCGCTTCATGTGCGCATGTGGCCATAACGGTGTCGATCTCATCCACAACCGCCGCCATCAATCCCTTCTTGTCACCAAAGTTGTGATAGAGCGCACCGCGCGTCAAACCGACATCTGCTGTCAGATCGTCCATCGATGCACCGGAATAGCCTTTTTCCGCAAACGCCTTGCGACCTGCGGCAATTAGTTTTGCGCGCGTTTCCGCCATTTTAGCTGCGCGGGTTGTTATCGCCATGTCCCACCTTTTTCATATACGCACCGTATGTCATTGACATACGTTTCGTATGTCGTTAGTTAATATACGCATCGTATGTGAATACCCAAAACAATTCCACTCTTACCTTAATGAGGACAACATGCCCCTTACCAACAAACCCGTTTTCCCCGCAAACCGTCATGATCTTTATGAACAGCATGGCTATTCAGCAGCCATACAGTCCGGTGACCTGCTCTTCGTCTCTGGCCAGGTTGGCAGCCGCGAAGACGGCTCTCCCGAACCCGATTTCCGCAAGCAAGTCACCCTTGCATTTAACAATCTCAAGGCCGTGCTCGCCGCCGCAGACTGCACCATCGATGACATCGTTGATGTCACAACGTTTCATACAGATCCAGAACATCAGTTCGAAACAATCATGGACGTAAAAAGCACCGTCTTTGATCAGGCGCCCTATCCGAACTGGACGGCGATTGGTGTCAACTGGCTGGCCGGGTTCGATTTCGAAATCAAAGTGATCGCCCGTATTCCTGCCAAGGTTTGATTTCTTCCGATAAACGCCCTGCTGCATTTTTTGCTGCGGCAGGGCGTTTTGGGACCTCACAAGATGCTTGGCCAATATCTGGCCACCAGTCCGACCTCTCACCCAAACATACTGGCTTTGCCCCAAAATTCTACTTTTGACACTTGTTCTAGGGCACATCTCCCCGTACGATTGTCTGACAATTTAATAAAACAACAATTTCAGGGAAGTGCCATGACTGCCACCAAGGGCCTGACAACTGACTTCGTTCCGATCCCCCTGCCAGATTATCAGGAATATGATGTGGCGCAGATGCGCGCGCGGGCTCAGGGATTTTATGACGACATTAAAACCCGCCACACCGTGCGCGATTTTTCTGACCGGCCCGTGCCGCGCGACATTATTGAAACCTGCATCCGTGCGGCAGGAACCGCGCCAAATGGCGCCAATCATCAGCCATGGCATTTTTCGGTCATTGGCGCCCCGGCGATGAAAAAGCAGATCCGCGATGCGGCTGAGGAAGAAGAACGCGCCTTTTACGCGGGACGTGGCGGCGAAGAATGGCTCGACGCGCTTGGCCCGCTGGGCACGGATGACAGCAAACCGTTTCTTGAAATCGCACCCTGGCTGATCTGCATCTTTGGCGAACGCAAAAGCACCTCGGCCGATGGCAAGCTGCGCAAGAACTATTACGTCCCGGAATCGGTCTCCATCGCGACAGGCTTTCTGATTGCCGCCCTGCACCGTGCGGGCCTTGCAACCCTGACGCACACGCCAAGCCCGATGAGCTTCCTGACCGACATTTGCGGACGCCCGGACCACAACAAACCCTATATCCTGCTTGTCACCGGCTACCCGGCCCCGGATGCCACCATCCCGGCCCATGCGACCGAGAAGAAAGACCTTTCGGAAATCGCGACGTTTTTCTAAACGCACCGTCTTTAGCATAAGGGATTGAATCTTATTTATTTCCCCATCGGCATACAATAGGATTACCTGGATCAGGAAGCAGAGTATCCGCAAGAGGTAACAATGAATTTCTCGGCACAGAGAAACGCCATGTCATTGCACGGCCATGCAAATGCGTTCAGCAACATGCTGCAAGATAATCAGCGCATGCAGGCCTATCGGACAGCACTTGAAAAACTTGTCACCCCTGAAAGCGTTGTGGCCGATGTGGGAACCGGTATGGGGGTACTTGCGCTTTTTGCCGCCCGCGCCGGAGCGAAGAAAGTCTATGCCATTGAACGTGTTCCCGAAGCTGCGGAGCTGGCACGCAAGAATATTGCTGCCAATGGCTATAGCGACACGATTGAAGTTGTCGTCGGCGATGCCGAGACAATTCGCCTGCCTGAAAAAGTGGATATTCTGGTTACGGAAACGATGGGAACAACCGGCGTTGACGAGCAAATCCAGAGTTTGGCCGGCGCCTTTGCACGTAACAATCTTAAGCTTGATGGCATTGCCATCCCACATACCGTGCGCGCTATGATTGCCCCGTCTGATTTTAGTCACTTAACAAATGCGCTGCACTCCAGCTCCGCCATCGCCGATTTTGACTGGTCGGTTCTAGAAGCCCTTCCCGGTGATCACAATATGGCTTTCAAGATGCCGGAGACAGATTTCGTACCGTTGGGCCCGCCCGCTATACTGGATGAAGTCACCGTAGGCCTGACCGAGGTTCCGACAGCCGATCCGCTCAAGATAAATCTGGTCATTGATCGTCCCGGCATTCTAAGATCTTTTGTCATTTGGTTTGAGGCAGATATGGCACCATCTCTGGATCCGGATCTGCAAATTGTCAATTATCCCGGCCAGACAAGGGCATCTTGGTCTTGCGGTATTTTCACCTTGGGCGATCCGATACCGGTTGCGACCGGGGATTCTCTTATCGTCGCTGTTGATACAGGCCGCCGACAGCACAGCTTAAACTGGTCACTTCGCTGGATGAAGAACAACTCGTAACGTCATGTTTCAATTCGTGCCTTTAGCCTTTCCCCTCTAGATTGATTGGATTTGATCATGGGACCTGAATCCTATATCGGAAGCGTAAGCTGCACTGCCGGAAACTTTGCACCTAGAGACACGGTTCTTTGCCTTGGCCAAACTATTGGCATCTCGAATTATGCATCTCTCTATTCCATTATCGGCGACACATTCGGCGGGGACGGTCGCATCACTTTTTGCTTGCCCGATATGCGCGGCAGAACGGCCGTTGGCGTTGGTCAGGGACCAACCTTGGACAACGTAATCCGTGGGGAAAAACGCGGTGCGGAAAGCGCCATCGTGCCTGTGCCAAAGCATAATCATGACGCAGAAGTAGGCGTAGTTTCACCCGCCTATCCGGTAACCGGAAGCATCAACACTCCTATCGGCTTGCTATCAGGCAATGCAAATCTGAACATTTCAAGCAGTACATTGTCCGGCACGGCATCGGTGAGCGGTACGGCTCCTGTATCCGGGACAACACCTGTGACTTTGAACGGATACGTCGGCGTTAACACTACCAATGGCTCTTCACCCGTCCCGCAGATGAATGGCTCCCTTGCCAAAGCAACAGTTGGTGGAAACCCCGTCAGTATGTTCGATACCGGCCCGACTCCCGGTGATGTGTCTGGAGGGTGGGTAACTGTTTCCGGCGATATTCCAGCTACCGGAAAAACTGTTGATGGTAGCGGCTTTAGCATCGACACCAGCGGCTTGACCGTGTCGGTGGCCGGCTATGCTGAAACAAACGGCCTTGCTGTCGACATTCCCCCCTCGGTTTTCAATCTTTCTGCGATCGTTCCCGAGGGCAACTTCAGGGCTTTCGTTCATGATAGCGGTGAACCTGAGGCAACAGTCGAGACAATCCCCCCACAGATTGGTCTCAATTGGGTAATCGTGACCGATGGCATATATCCGCCGCGCCCTTAACGACCAACCGCTAACGCACTCAAAGGATCCAATCATCAACCCTGGAATTTTTCAGTGACTGACGATCCGGCGATGAAGCGCAAGATCCGCCTCGCGGCAGAGGAAGAAGAACGTGCCTTTTACGAAGGTCGGGGTGGTGAAGAATGGCTCGCAGCGCTCAAGCCGCTGGGCACTGATGACAGCAAACCGTTTCTGGAAACGGCCCCCTGGCTGATCTGCATTTTTGGCGAACGCAAAAGCACCTCTGCCGATGGCAAGATGCGCAAGAACTATTACGTGCCAGAATCCGTTTCCATCGCAACCGGATTTCTGATCGCCGCCCTGCACCGTGCGGGCCTTGCCACCCTGACCCACACGCCAAACCCGATGAGCTTCCTGACCGACATTTGCGGACGCCCGGATCACAACAAACCCTATATCCTGCTTGTCACCGGCTACCCGGCCCCGGATGCCACCATCCCGACCCATGCGACCGAGAAGAAAGACCTTTCGGAAATCGCGACGTTCTTCTGATTGCGCAGCAAAATCCCACCCAACAAAAAGCCCCGCATCAAACGGGGCTTTTGCATGTCAGATAATATCCGGATCAATGTCCAATCGGCAGAACCAGGCGAACGCGCAACCCACCGCCCGGTGCATCCGCCAGCACGACTTCACCGCCATGCCCACGCGCTGAATCGCGTGCGATGGTCATGCCAAGCCCGACGCCGCCGGTGGCCTGATTGCGCGATTCCTCAAGCCGGAAAAATGGCTTGAAGACTTCTTCGCGCTTATCGGCCGGAATGCCCGGACCATCATCATCAAAGACAATTTCATAATCGGCCCCACGCCGACCGGCGCGCACCGACAGGTTGTTGGCATACCGCCCGGCATTGGACATGATGTTGGCAATACAGCGGCGCATCGATTGCGGGCGGAGCTCCATATCAAGATTGTCTTCGATATGCAGATCAATCTGCTGACCATCGCGCAAGGCTTCGCCAACCTGATCGGTCAGAAGTTTGCCAATATCGGTCGGCTCGGCCTTTTCACCTTCTTCACCGCGCGCAAACGCCAGATAGGCATCGACCATGCGCTCCATATCAACCACATCCTGCTTGAGCGCATCGACACCCGGCGATGATTGCTGCATCGCCAGTTCAAGCTTCATACGGGTCAAAGGTGTGCGCAGGTCATGTGACACCCCGGCCAAAAGGGCTGTGCGTTGTGACAAATGCCGACCTATACGGTCGCGCATCGACAAGAAAGATGTTGCCGCCATGCGAACTTCGGACGCCCCTTCAGGTTTGAAGTCCTCGACATCGACACCCCGGCCAAACTGATCAGCAGCCTTTGCCAAACGGCGGATCGGACGCACTTGATTGCGCATGAAGATCACCGCAACCCCATACAGGATCAATGCCGAACCGGCGATCCACATGAAGAAGATATAGGTGGTTGAATTATAAAGTCGTTTGCGCGGGGCGACGATCGACAGCACGCCGTCTTTCAGTTGAACCCGAATTTCAAGTCTGCGGTCATCAAGGTCGAGATTGAAATAAAACGGACGCGCCAACCGCTCATCAAGGGCATTAAACAATTCCTCGGACACCAAACCAAACGGCGGTTCCGTGGTTTCCTCCTGCAAAATCTCATCTGGTTCATACACCAGATCAAGTTGCAAGCGTCCGCGTGCTGAATGCTGAATCCATTGGTAATGTTCTTCGTCAGGAAACTGCCCCAGATAGTCAATGACATAGGCCACATCACCAGCAAGTCCACGGCTGAGCTGACGTGCAACTGTGTCCCAGTGGCGCTCAAAAAAGATCAGCACAGTGACAATCTGCAACAGCAACATCGGCGTCATCAGAATCAAAAGCGACCGGCCCAAAAGGCCTGTCGGCATCAATCGCTTGATCCGTCCGTTCCGTTCACTACCCACGGTGCACTTCCCTGTTCATTTCGCCACACCTGATCATAATCATCGTTTCAGTTCAATCTGCATACAGCACATAGCCCCGACCACGTACTGTCTGCAAGTATCTTGGTTGCTTGGGGTCTTCTTCAAATTTTCGACGCAGGCGGGTTACCTGCACATCAATGCTGCGTGACGCCCCGGCATCGACGGGATTGCCGCCCATCAGGCCATGAAGCTCCTCACGCGATGTGATTTGACCGCGCCGCGCCACCAATGCCGCCAACAGTGCCTGCTCGGACGTGGTCAGATAGATGTGCTCAGTGCCCGATTGCAATGTCATGCGTGCAGGATCAAACGAAAACGGCCCAAACCGCACGCCGTCATCGTCGCCATCCCCTTGATCGACATCCGGATCGGGCATTTGGGAAAACCGACGCAGGATGGCCTCGATCCGCAACACAAGTTCGCGGGGTTCAAACGGCTTGGCAAGGTAATCATCGGCCCCGGCTTCAAGTCCGGTAATGCGGTCTTGCGTTTCCGAAAGTGCCGTTAACAGCAAGATCGGAACCTTTGAACCAGACTCACGTAAGCTTCGCGCCAGATCGACACCCTTTTCACCGGGCATCAAGACGTCCAGTACGATCAAGTCAAACTGAAGTCCAACAAGGCTGGATCGGGCTTCTTGCGCATTGCGCGCAGCTGAGACGATAAATCCGTTCTCCCCCAGATACCGGGTGAGAAGCCCTCGCAAGCGATCATCATCATCGACCACAAGAACATGTGGCTGATCTGCTATGCTCATCAAACTCCCCCAAACACCGAAATCATCCCTGACTTATGCCGATTAACTTGGGCCAAAAAGTGTTTCAAAAGCATCAAGCTCGCCATCTCAACTTTATGACAATTCATGACAAAAGGGGCAAAATGCCCCTTTTAACCATATCCACCGCAAGGTCCGCGCGAAACGTCCGTCGGCGTCAGGAGCCCGTTCAACTTACCCCGCGCGCCGGCGCAGGCCGTTCGGACCGCTGGGGCCATCGTCCTCAAACCGTTTGCGATCATCTTCTTCAAGCATACCCAGCAAAACCTTGCGAAACCCTTCAACCGATTCGGCCCCGGCTTCGCGGTAGGCGGCGGCAATCAGCCCGCGTTGCTTTTCCGTGATCTCACGCTCAAGCGCATCACCCTTGTCGGTCAGGGTCAAAAGACGTTGGCGTCGGTCCTGCAGGCCGGTCTTTTGATCGATGAAACCTTCGCGCACCAACTGGCTGAGCACACGTGACAACGATTGCTTAGTAATGCGCAGGATCGACAACAGGTCACTGACCGTAATGCCGGGGTTTCGGCTTACGAAATAAATGACCCGATGATGGGCGCGCCCGAAATTATATTGCTCAAGCACCTGGTCTGCGACCGCAGTGAAATCACGGTAGGCATAGAACAACAGTTCGATGCCTTGCCTAAGCTCTTCTTCCCGCAGGAAAAGCGGGTTGACCTTGCGTGTAGAGATATCTGCCATGCTTTTCCGTTATGTCAGTTATATTGACATATTAATCTATGAATGTTACTTCGACCAGACAAATAAGGACATAAAGTTACGCCCAAGAGCGAAATTGAATTGGAATTTGGCAAATGACGACTCCGACCTTCGACAACCGTGACGGTTTTATCTGGTATAATGGTGCCCTTAAACCTTGGCGTGAAAGTACTTTGCACGTGCTGAGCCACGCTGTCCATTATGGTAGTGCGGTGTTTGAAGGTGAGCGGTCGTATAATGGCAAGGTTTTCAAGCTGGCAGAGCATGGCGAACGCCTGATCAAGTCCGGTGAAATCCTCGATATGAAGATCCCGTACAGCTCGGCTGAGCTTGATGATGCGGTGATTGAAACCTTGGCTGCCAACAATATCAATGAGGGCTATGTCCGCCGTATTGCGTGGCGTGGCAGTGAAATGATGGGTGTTTCCGCCCAGACAACCCACATCAATGTGGCGATTGCCTGCTGGGAATGGCCAAGCTATTTCGCGCCCGAAGAACGCCTTAAGGGCATTCGTCTCGATCTGTCAAAATGGGCCCGTCCAGCCCCGAACACAGCCCCGACAAATGCAAAGGCATCCGGCCTTTACATGATTTGTACCCTGTCAAAACACGAAGCCGAGCGCAAAGGATATGCCGATGCGCTGATGCTTGATTATCGGGGCCAGGTTGCCGAGGCGACCGGTGCTAACGTGTTCTTTATCAAAGATAATCAGATCCATACACCGACCCCTGATTGCTTCCTAGATGGCATCACGCGCCGTACGGTAATTGGCCTTGCCAAGGCGCGCGGTTATGAAGTTATTGAGCGCGCGATCATGCCAGAAGAAATGGCCGATTTTGACGAATGTTTCCTGACCGGAACGGCTGCCGAAGTCACGCCGGTTGCCGAAATCGGGCCGTATAAATTTACGCCTGCGACCGTCTGCAAAGCGATGATGGAAGATTACATGGCGCTGGTGCGCGGTGAGAAAACGGCGGTTGCTGCAGAATAATTTTTTTGAATAATCATCGTGATTATTCATTTTCAGTGAATAAACGCCCGGTTCTGATGGACCGGGCGTTTTTTATTGTACGCACATAATCGCAGTGTCGGGGATGGCCCAAGATGATATCAAGGTGATATCAAGGCGGCAAGGACGACTAACGTGGCAGGCAGCGGCACATTCATGCATAAAAAGTCTGATGATTTAAAACCCGATCACACATTGCTGTATCAAACCCACTCGCCGTTCGCGCGCAAGGTGCTGGTGTTTGCCCTTGAGTGCGGGCTGGGAGCGCGGATTGAGGTCGTGCATTTTGAGACCAGCCCGACCAACCGCAATGAGGCGATCTTTGCCGCCAATCCACTGGGCAAGGTGCCGGTGCTGATCCTGCCAGACGGTATGACGTTGTATGATTCAATGGTGATCTGTGACTACCTTGATCGCCTGCATCGGGGGCGCAAACTGATCCCGCACAAAGCGCCAAAGCGTTGGCATGCCTTACGTTTGCATGCCTTGGCGCAAGGGATGTGTGATGCCGGTGTGCTGTATCGCTGGGAAACCAATCGTCGCCCGGAAGAACTTCGGTATCCGCCGCTGGCCGATGGGCAGAAGGCCAAATTGATCGAGACGTTTGACCATCTTGAAACAGCCCTTGATCCCAAAACCCCGGTCACAATCGGCCATATTGCGCTGGCCACCGGGCTTGACTGGATCGCGTTTCGCGAATTGATCGATTTCAAAACCGGCCGCCCGACCTTAAGCAAATGGTATGAGGATTTCTGTGCCCGGGATTCCATGGTTAAAACCCGGTTTTCGGGCCAGGCCCATGACTGAAATGCGTCTCTTCATTCCATAGAAAACCGAAATCCATCCGGTCCACGGACGGCCTTTTTATTCCTCATACAATATATCCTTGCGCGCGGCAGCGTATGGGGCGGCCTTGCCCCCGTGTCGTGGAGGACCATCAGCCAACCCGGAATGGGCGATAGACATTCAATTCCGCCGGGATAGGTGTTGTGTTAAAGATATTCCCGATTTCGTGGATCACGCGGCTGTTGCGTCTTGGAGCTTGAGTCTTGGGGTCTTGTGATCCCTTGCCAAGAAAAAACGGACGGCCCAGCTTGCACCAGACCGTCCGTTTACATGTATAACACTTCACCCTAAATCCGCACCATCAAACGCTGGGACCAAACACCTAGGCGTCGGAAAATATTGCATGCGTCTTTCCAGAAAAGTTTGCATGAGCATCTGCGGATTACGGTGGAACCCGAGAGCATGGCCTGCAAGCTTGGGAGACAGATCAAGTCTGCTTATGACCTTAGGCGGTCATGGATCACTAGATGTTTTTTGATACTAAACTAGCCGCCAGATCATGCAGTCCGCTGCGGAGAGTAGCCTCCTCATCTTCCAAGAATTTCCCTCTAGAGACCAAGTTACCCGTGATGGTCATCGCCAAGTCGATCATTGCTAGAACGTATAAGTTTTCCTGCGACTTACACTACGGCCTCAGTCGCTCTCTCGAGATTGTGCCCTCGGCCACCGTCACTTGCCGACAGCCCCTCCAACTGAACAGGGACACAGGATTTGTATTGTTCTTTTTCGGTACCTGCCTTAACGAGATTTTTCCCCAAGCCACACCCAGTCAATACAAGCAAGGATACAACGGTTGCGAGTTTCCAATGCATGATTTGTTTTCCTTCCTATAAGGCGGAAGCCCCGTGGGGCGTTGGAATTGCGGGCCGTGGTTTCGCGATAAAGAAATGAATCAACGCTTCTGCGACAAGGAGGTTCAAAACCCAACAAAGCACCATAAAGCAGTCTCTGAAGAACCCAGTGGGCTCGACGCCAAAGGAGACGATCCATGCAATTCCCATCAAAGCCTGTGTCGATGCGCCCTGACCGATCGCATAGGCCCTCAGCATCGAAGCCCCATGGCTTCTGAAGGAATGGGCCCTGACAGCAATGATTGCCCATCCAAGCAGCCCGATCATTGCGAAACCAAGGATAACCCGCACAGAAAACAGGAGAATGCCTTGAATGGCCTCGGGGAAGGCAAAATAGAAGGTCATCCACAACCCGGTACTTGCTGACAGCATCCCTGCAATCACCATCACGAGACCGAGCATTCTGTGTGTCGACAAGTGGTGGCGTCTCAGACTTGGTAGAAACTGTACCGCGCCTGCGATGCAGAATACGAAACTGCCCGAGATGTGGAGAATGATCGGCCACGGATCGGCTAAGGCCCGCGGATTTTCAGGAAGCACAGAAGGGCCACCTGCAAGTTCAACAAGCCTTACCAGGCCACCGAATGCGGGAATTGACGAGAAAACAAAAATCAAAATCAATGTTGACCATTCACGGCTGGTTAGTGCGTTCATCTCAGATCCTCTAGATTGGCACGAGGGCTACACCAATATTTATTCGCGGCACCCAATCAGTATTGCACGGGTCAGCTTGAACGGTAGGCCCCTGACACTTTGGTCCAGTCCGACATCGAGTATCCATGTGTATTTGCAATGGAGAGATCTGGATTTTATCTATTCATTTTTGATTTATAAATTGCCAAATTTTGCCTATGTGATATTCATTTTTGTATGAGAAACCGTAGCTCCACATTCGACTGGTCACAGGCTCAATCCTTTCTCGCTACCGCTGAAATGGGGTCATTTACGGGGGCGGCTGAACTTCTGGGATTGTCCCAACCGACCGTGGGCCGGCATGTCGCTACTCTCGAAAGCGATCTTGGTCTCTTGCTCTTTGATCGGGTCGGAAAATCCTTGGCGATAAATGACAAGGGCCTTGCTCTAGTCGCGCATGCTAAAGCGATGAAGGAGGCGGCGGACCTCTTCAGTCTTTCGGCGCTCGGACAGGATCAAAGAATCGCGGGCCCTGTCAGCGTCACCGCAAGTGATGCTTTCTGCGCTTATCTCTTTCCACCAATCATTGAGCGCATCCGGATTGCCTACCCCGACGTTCAGCTGGAAATCGTTTCATCCAATGACGTGCAGGATTTAGGGCGCCGTGAGGCTGATATCGCCATCCGAAACGTGCAGCCTAAGAACCCGAATCTCTATGCCAAAAGGATACGGAACACGAAAGCTTATCTCTATGGAGCAAGTTCTTATCTCGACATTATTGGCCGCCCGGCAACGCTAAACGATATCAGCGAACGAATTACATTCCTCGGAGATTCATCCGGGCGCGTCCTGGAGATGTTAAGCGCAATTAACAGCACTATCAGCGCGGAACAATTCAGCATCGTCGCCAACTCAGGGGTGGCGATATGGGAGGCGGTCAAGCGAGGACTGGGCCTTGCGGTTATGTTTGAAGACCTCGCAAGTATAACGCCCGGTGTAGAGGCTGTCTTGCAACATGAAGTCTCAGCTGAAGTGCCTGTCTGGCTTGTCACCCACGGTGAACTCAAGACCAATGCCAGGATGCGCGCGATCTTCGATATCTTGTCTGATGAGCTTGCAGCCAGAGGCTCAAACGGTTAACTGCGATGAGCGTCCTACTCTGTTCGCCATTGGCTAAGAGCTGACACAATCAAACGATTGTAGTTACTCGCCAGCATTGGGGAGGCAAGACCGCAGCAGCCTCCTCGCTGCCCGGCTTGGCTTGGCTTGGCTTCACATCCAACCCGGCCCCATGCAGACGCCTACGCGTGCAATCTTTTCGGAACACCCACAATCGCCATCCTCTTCTTTTTCTCTGCCGTCGATCTCTGCTCTGCCAGAAATCGCTTACGCTCACGACTATTCTCTTTTGCTGCTAGTTCCTCTGGCAATGTAGGACCGAACGGTTTCTCTGAAATCACCATTATGAGTATCTCTTTTTGGCCAATCCATATCGGACGTTAGCCTCCAATGCAGTATCGAGGCAATTATTTCGTCTGGAAACTCAGAAGCAGCTCGGTTTGTTTGAACAGTATGAAAGGGTTTTATAAGTGGATGCTGACCCTTTTTATGCTGCCACCGGTATTGGTCGCAACGCACTGAAGTAAGCCTGCTCAGGTGTCCTCCCGTCAAGCGATGAACGTGGGCGCTTGGTGTTGTAGAAGATCAGGTATTTTCCGATTGCTGCCTGAGCCTCGGGAACGGTACTGTAGGCGTGCAGGTAAACGGGTTGCGCCCCCAACAGGCAGGGAGCTCATTACCTCCAATTCATCGTCACTGCCAGAATTGCACCAGGGGTCTCTTATCCATTTGAAGACCATATTGGTATTTAAATCATAGCGATGCGTACCCTCGGGAACCGATACGCCAGACATCCTGGCCTGGGCAATAATCCTGATCTTCTCCTCATCGCTGCATTTACGCCGTTTACGTCTCTCTACCATCGTTAAGTGCCCGCTTAGTCGATGCAGAATCGCAAATTATAGGATCGGAAATAAGGGGTAGGAGACCGGACGCTTACTCTTGAGGCTTGAGGCTTGGGATACCTTAACCAAAAAAACGGACGATCCAGTTTGCACCAGACCGTCCGTTTACACGTATGTTGTTACGTGGTTTTCAGGTTACTTGGGCGTTGCGCCGACCGAGCCTTGCGGGGCTTCGGGGGTGGTGGGCAACTCCGTTTCGCCGACATAGGCGTCGGGCAGATTGTGGTCGGCGTCATGTTCTGTCTCGAACCACTGTTTATAGCGGTACATGACAAGATGATCGCGTCCCAGGGCCCTGAGCAGCCCATACATCATCACAAGGATGACAAAGGCAAACGGGAAGCCCGCCACCACGGCCGCCGCCTGCAGGGCCGCTAGCCCGCCTGCGACAAGCAAGATGGCGGCGATCACCCCCTCGGTCAGGGCCCAGAACAGGCGTTGAACGCGCGGCGGGTTGGTGTGCCCGCCTGCGGTCAGCATGTCGATGACAAAGCTGCCACTGTCTGAGGAGGTCACAAACCAGACAACGATCATGACAATCACAACAGCGGTGACAAACTTGGTCATTGGCAGGAATTCCAGCAACTTGAAGATGGCGTTGCCGTAGCCCTGCTTGGTGGCCTCAATCAATCCGGGATCACCCAGAAGTTCCATATGGATCGCAACCCCGCCAAAGGCGGTGAACCAGAAGAACAGAATGACGATCGGAATGAACAGAACACCCAAGGTGAATTCGCGGATCGTCCGCCCACGCGAAATGCGGGCGATAAAGATACCGACAAACGGTGACCACGAAACCCACCATGCCCAATAGAAGATGGTCCAGCCAACCTGCCAGTCGGTACCGGAATAGGCTTCGCTCCAGAAGCTGAGCTTGACCAGATCACTGACGTAGTTGCCGACATTTTCAACAAAGCTGTCGAAGATATAGAGCGTCGGGCCGGTAATCACGATAAAGGCCAGCAACACAAAGCTGAGCTGAATGTTGAAATTACTGATCCGCTTGATCCCACTATCGAGCCCGGCCATCACCGAAATGGTGGCAAAGATCGTAATGATGCCGATCAGGATAATCTGAACAAACAGGGTATCGGGAATACCGAACAACCCATTGAGCCCGGAACTGATTTGCATCACACCAAGCCCCAGCGTGGTGACGATGCCAAACATGGTGCCAAAGACCGCAAGAATATCGACCGCATGCCCCCACGGACCATAAATGCGTTCGCCGATCATCGGATAAAGTGCTGAGCGGATCGAAAGCGGCAGACCTTTGCGGTAATGGAAATAGGCCAGCGACAGCCCAACGATACAGTAGATCGCCCAGCCGTGAATGCCCCAGTGCAGGAACGAAATCGTCATTGCCTGCTCGGCTGCGGCAATGGTTTCTGCCTCGGCCATCGGGGGCGCAAAGAAATGATACAGGGGTTCAGCCACCGCCCAATAGAGCAGGCCAATGCCGATCCCCGCACTAAACAGCATCGCCGTCCATGAAAACAGCCCGTATTCGGGGGCTTCGCTTTGCGCGCCAAGACGGACCCGCCCATAAGGACCAATCGCCAGATAAAGACTGACCACCACCGCCAGATTGGCAACGATGATCAAAAACCAGCCGAAATAATCCGCAATCGCGGACTGGGCTGATGTGAAAACCAATGCTGCTGTGTCGGTGAAAAACGCACCGAACACGATGAACCCCAGGATCAACAAGGCCGAGATGGAAAACACCGGCTTGCAGACATGGGGGAAAGGCCCAAGCGGACCCACCTTCATTTTCTCTTTCATACTATGCTTGCCTCACTGTGCCGGGTATCCAACTTTTCGTTGTTTTTGCCTCCTGATCAGCACCGTTAAAACACGTCCCACGCAACGGCCCCGAAAAGGGAAGTGATCTGCACCCGAACCAGACCACCAGGCGGCTTATAATTTGAAAATTCGGTATTGAAGCTGCGCCGGTCTGTCTGTCCCACAAGACTACCGGCGCAGCTTCTTTACTCCCCTCGCGGGAAGCGCTGTTTTTCTTCGACTTCGTTTAAGTCCATGTGATTGCGCATGTAGCGTTCAGACGCCTTTTGCAGCGGCTGATAATCCCATGGGAAATAGGAGCCATTGCGCAAAGACTCATAGACAATCCAGCGGCGTGCCTGACTTTCGCGCACACTCGCATCAAAACTGTCGATGTCCCAGCGGGCCGCCCGTTCGGCGCGGAACTGTTCGAGCTGTTCGGCACTGGCCGCATCAATGGCCGGATCAATGGCAAGGTTTTTTAGCTCATGCGGGTCGGCTTGCAGATCAAACAACTGTTCAGGATCAAGCGGGCAATAGGTGTATTTCCATTTGCCTTCGCGGATGCAGACCAGCGGGGCATAAGATCCCTCGGCGGCATATTCCATCAGGACCGGCTCGGTGCGTTTGGTGCCCGAGAGGCCCGGCAGGAGGCTTGTGCCGTCCGTCCATGGCATGATTTCGTCAAGCGAAATACCGGCCAGATCGGCCACCGTCGGGGTGACATCAAGGGTCGATACCGGATCGGTGTAGCAGCCCGGTGTGATGTTGGGTCCAGCCATCATCAGGGGCACGCGGGCCGAGCCTTCGAAGAAGCTCATTTTAAACCAGAGGCCGCGTTCGCCCAGCATGTCACCATGATCAGACAGGAACAGAATGATGGTGTTGTCGGCCTGCTCGGTGCGTTCAAGCACATCCATGATCTGACCGATTTTATCATCGATATAGGACACATTGGCAAAATAGGCCTGACGCGATCGGCGGACATTTTCGCGCGTGATGTCAAAGGCGGTATGATCGCTCGCCTGCAAAAGACGCTTGGAATGCGGGTCCTGATCGTCAAACGCGAACGCGCCGATTTCCGGTTCGAGTTCCGGGCAGTCTTCGTAAAGGTCCCAGAATTTCTTGCGCGCAACATACGGGTCATGGGGATGGGTGAAGCTGACGGTCAGGCACCATGGGCGTTCATCGTGACCGCGTGACAGGTCATAAAGCTTGTGCGTGGCGTTATAGGCGACCTCGTCGTCATATTCCATCTGGTTGGAGATTTCCCCGACCCCGGCCCCGGTGACAGACCCCAGATTATGATACCACCAGTCAATGCGTTCACCCGGCTTGCGGTAATCGGGGGTCCAGCCAAAATCAGCCGGGTAAATATCGGTGGTCAGGCGTTCTTCAAAGCCGTGCAACTGATCGGGCCCGACAAAATGCATCTTGCCCGACAGGCAGGTGTAATACCCCGCGCGGCGCAAGTGATGGGCATAGGTCGGGATGTCGGAGCAAAATTCAGCGGCATTGTCATAGACCCGTGTGCGACTGGGCAATTGCCCGGCCATAAAGGATGCGCGCCCCGGTGCGCAAAGCGGAGATGCGGTATAGCAATTTTTAAACCGTGCGGAGCGTTCGGCAAGTGCGCGCAGGTGCGGCGTATGGAGGAAATCAGCCGGACCATCGGGGAACAGGGTCCCGTTTAACTGGTCGGCCATCAGGATCAGGATATTCGGGGACTTCATGAAACGAATGCACTCCGGGACAGGGATGGAAAGCGCGCATTTTTCAAGCATTGCCGGGGGAGCAAAATGAGCCTCACGCGGAATGCTCTTGACGTTGAATGCGGAACAATCATTAAATCCACAAATCATTGCGTGATGAAACCCGCTGATTTTTAATCACCAACATAAAGAATTTTTATGTCACAACGCCCGCTTGATATTGGATGGCTGCGTATTTTTGAGGCGGCCGGACGGCTGGGCAGCTTAACGCGCGCGGCCCATGAACTTGGCCTGACGCAGCCCGCTGTCACCTATCAGATCAAGCGGGTTGAGGAGCAGCTCGGCGTGTCATTGCTGCGCCGGTCACAAGGCGGAAGCCGGCTGACCGATGCGGGCGAGATTTTGTTTCAGGCGGTACAGTCGAGTGTGGAAAGCATTGATAAGGCCGCACGCGATACGCGCCGCACGTCAAAGGTGCCCGCGGTGCGGATTTTCACCGATTTCGGATTTGCTGCATTCTGGTTGATGCCGCGTGTGACCGATTTCCGCCGCCTGCATCCCGAGGCGGAAGTCCATATCGTGGCGTCACAGGGACTTGAAGATGCGCTGGAGCGCGACACGGATGCCGCGATGCTGTTTGGCGCGCGCGAAGATTTCCCCGACACCGCCCGCCTTTTGATCCCCGAATGCGTGGTGCCGGTCTGCACGCCGGGGTTTCTCGAACGGTTCGGCCCGTTCAACGATCCGGCAGATTTTGCCAGCGCACCGTTGCTGCATCTTGAAACAACCGGAAAATCACGCTGGCTGACATGGGCAACGTGGCTTGCAGCCTTTGGCGTGACACGCCCCCGCGCCCAAGGTGATTTGGGCCTGAATACATATGGATTTATCATTCAGGCCGCGCTGGCCGAACAGGGGCTGGCACTGGGCTGGCGCGGGCTGGTCGATCATCATCTTGATCTGGGCAGCCTTGTCACCGTCGGGCCTGAGGTTACGCGCAAGGATCGCGGATACTGGCTGGTGCCCAGCCCGACGGCGAGCAAGACAACGAGCACCTTGCTGGACTGGTTGATGAATGAGACGTGAGGTGTTTTCCCGATTACGCTTCAGATTCCTAACCTTTTGAATAAGAAGTCTCTGTAGCCACAACAAGGCTTTCGGTGGTAAAATCGTAAAATGTTGGGTTTTCGGTAGGGAGGGGAAGCGATAAGTTCAATCTATCTGAAAGCCAACAAGCTCATGCATAAGATTGACGCGTTAAGTGCTATTAGCAATCCCAACGAGCACATCATTAAGCTCTCTTACATGATGACGTGTTTGCATCAAAACAGGCTCTCGAGGTTCAGTGAGTTTTGTCATCAATTCCAAACTACTATGCGCCTTTCGATAAAGATCAATGTTGTCATTTGTAGATATCTCGAATGGCAACTCCCCCATATTTACGATAGCTGTTTGAGCCAAGTCCTTCACCATATCAATATTTCCGTTTCGATACTCTCCCAATATGAGTCTCCCCATATCGTGAGTTGGGTCTGTGGCAGCAACAAAATAACGCAACATGTTATTCTTGTGCAGATACATAGCTGCAGCCACAGACAATTGGTGTCGGGTATTGTGAGTGGCACCTCGGTAGGCAAGATACCCCCCAACCAGCCCGAAAAGTCCGGTGAGAACAACCTCCCACTGAAGCCGAAACGTGCTATCCGATGTCAATTCCCACGCTTCGCTATGCGACATACTGACACCAGCAGCGACCCCAATGCAAAACATGATAGTCGCGCCACTTGCGATACTAAATGCCAGCAGATTGTTTTTCATGTGCGCCCCCTTTGCGAGCACGATATCGAAGTTTATCTTCCCAGAAAAGGATACTCAGAATGATCGAGTGTCCAATTTCGGAAAAAGGGGACTGTCCCCTTAGGGAGCTCAGGCCGCCTTGGCCGAACAGGGGGTGGCGTGGGCTGGTTGATTAATGGGACGTGAGCGCCAACGAAACGGATGACACGTGCGGGTCGAGATTCCCGCCTTCGCGGGAATGACGTGCAAGGTTGAAATAGCCCCGAGGACATGGCGTACCCGCCCCAGAACTGTCCTTGAATTCTTGGTTGACGAGAGCCAACAAGGCTTTGATCTCACCGTATTTCTTTAACTCAGGAAGTTGAGCATTCCCCGGTCTTTCGCCACGGGATCGGGGATAATTTTGCAAAACACCACTGGCACGAAAGTTGCTAGCCATGATCTGCAACCTGAATGAGAAAACAGGAGGTCAATTTGACACAGATCTCATTGCAAAATGGTGTTGCAGTATCTCTATCTGCACTCCCTAAAATGTCGAAGTCTGCTTTACCTGACGGTTTAAGAGAAGAAGTGCTGACCCGGCAAAGAGACTTTCTGCGCCGTCAAATAGAGTCTGATCCCGAAGCACAACTGGCATCACAGAATGCTCAGCCGATCCATACCGCCTTCCGTCTAAATGGAAAACTGGTTGGTACGATCGGCGTAAATACCGGATTTTCCAGTACGGGTATTGTCGATGGGGGCGCGTATCAACGTGCACAAAGTATGGCGGATCAACAGGGACTGGAGGGCGAAAAGCGTAACGACTATATCGCAAATCAGGTGTCGCAAGCCCTAAAAGAGCGTTACGGTGCTTCCCTTGAGGTTATAACCTTTGATGAAAATCACCGCCCGACGACCGGTGAGTTGCATGCCGAAATGTTTGGATCAGCTCAGCCAGTATTTGAGTCCCCGTTGGAAGACGAGGGCACTGTTGCCTGGATGAAGGTCTTTGCTCAGATTTATTCCCAAGAATTTGGTGAAGATCCGTTTGAGGGGCTCGATGTTCCGTATGATGACCAGTAGGTCATCAAGACGAATGAACCACGAAAGACCCGACTTACGCCGGTTGGCAGGATGCTGACTGGCTCTTTTTTCCTACACCAACGTATCACCCCAAAGGTGTGGGAAGAATGCCCCCAAAAAAAACTCCCCTCGGGCTGAGTAAAAAACACATCGAGAGGATGCGCTGAGCAGCCTTATCGCCGTCGGACCAGAGGTCACGCGTAAGGATCGCGGATACTGGCTGGTGCCCAGCCCGACGGCGAGCAGTACAACGAGCACATTGCTGGACTGGTTGATGAATGAGACGTGATCCGGTCTAGCCGTCTGTCGAAACCGTCAGGTGTTTCCATTTTTCAATGTCACCCTGCATGCGGTTGAGTTTATCGGACACCAACTGATAGGCATCGCTGCCCAGCAGCAGTTGTGCAGGCGGGTTTTGATCGCGGATCAGCGTTAGAACGGCATCGGCCAGCTTTGCCGGGTCGCCAAGTTGTTTGCCGCTTTTTTCCAAACGCGCCTGACGGATTGGTTCAAACACTGCGTCATAGTCCGAAATGGATCGATCCGTTCTGACCATGGAGCGCCCGGCCCAATCGGTGCGGAACGAACCCGGACAAACGGCGGTAACATGGACGCCAAACGGGGCCATTTCGGCGCGCATCACCTCGGAAATTCCCTGAAGGGCGAATTTGCTGCCGCAGTAATAAGCAATGCCGGGCATGGTGATCATGCCGCCCATCGAGGTGATATTGACAATAAACCCAACCCGGCGTTCGCGAAAGCGCGGCAAGAAGGCCTTGGCAACCGCCGTTGCGCCAAACACATTGACCTCAAACTGGCGGCGCAATTCATCCATTGGGGATTCTTCAAGCACACCTTCATGGCCATAGCCGGCATTGTTGATCAGAACGTCAATCGGGCCAAAGTCATCTTCGGCCTGCGCGATGACATTTGGAATATTGTCAAAATCGGTGACGTCCAAGCGGACCGGCTGCACCGCAGGCAATTCAGCGCGCACATGCGACAGGGCCGCATCTGATCGAACTGCACCAATTACGGAATGGCCTTGTGCGACGGCGGCCTTGGCAATCGCAAAGCCGAAACCGGAATTCGCCCCGGTGATGAAAAATCGTTTTGTCATGATATGTGATCCATTCGTTGTCTTGATTAAGCAGCGAACTGTCAGATATTATGAAAACCATCGCGTATCCACGCCCATTTAGCTGAGTTATTTGCCCAATCCTATGAAACAGACATATGTCCGATAGAACATCAGACAGTCTTGCCGTTCTTGCGGCACGGCTTGCGCCCAAGGAAGGCTATAATTTCCTGTCGCTTAAGGGCCTGCGCGTTCTTAGAAGTGAAAGCGTCCTTCACAACGTGCCGGTTCTGTATCAGCCGGGCGTGGTGTTTGTTTGCCAAGGCAGCAAACGCGGTGTGCTGGATGGCAATATTTACGTTTATGACGAGGAGCATTATCTGGCGGTTTCGGTGCCGGTCCCGTTTCGCATGCAGTCAGATGCCAGCCCCGAACATCCGTTACTTGCCATCTATCTGGATTTTGACATGCGGCTGATTGCCGAACTTGTCGCGACAATTGAAGGATATGCCACAACCGACACACAGTCCGAACCCGCCAGCCTGATTTCCACCCAAACAGGACCGGAGATCAGCGCCGTTTTGCACAGGTTGCTCCGGGCTTTGCAAAGCCCGGTTGAGACGGCGATACTGGGGGATGGATTAATGCGGGAATTGTATTTTCGCATTCTGACCGGCCCGCAGGGTGCCAAGATGATTGCCGCCCTTGAGCAACGCGGGACGGCCGGACGAATCCTGCGCAGCCTTGGATATCTGCGTGAGAATTTCACAAAGCCGCTTTCGATACCGGAACTGGCCCAGCATGCGGGCATGAGCGTGCCATCCTATCACGCGCACTTTCGCCGGTTGCTGGGCAGCAGCCCCATCCAATACATAAAATCAATGCGCCTTCATGAAGCGCGCATTTTACTGGCCCATCACGGGCAGACGGTTACGGAAGTTGCCGCATCTGTTGGCTATGTCAGTGCGTCGCAATTCAGCCGCGAGTTCAAGCGACACTTTGGCCGCACCGCGTCTGAAGAAACGGTCTGGATGCGCCACCATCTGGGTGAGTTGCCCCGGGACCATCAAGAGTAGCAGCATCTGAAAGCCGTGTTCACGAGATTCCCGCCTGCGCGGGAATGACGGGCAAGGTGGGATTACCCCAAGGATATGAGAAATGGATGTGCTGTCCCAACACCGTCGTTCCCACGCAGGTGGGAACCCATGATGCCGATAGCGTCGCACATGCGAGGCGAGTTTCCCGGCTGCGCGGGAAGGGCGTGTGGGGTTAAACCTTACGGCCAGTTGGCCTCAGGCGGGAGGGACATCAGGATGGCTTCGGTGTTGCCGCCGGTCATGAGGCCAAAGCGTGTGCCGCGATCATGAAGCAGGTTAAATTCGACATAGCGGCCGCGTTTGATCAGTTGTGCGCGGCGGTCATCATCGGTCCAGGGCTTGTTGTAATGGCGTTTGACCAGTTCGGGGTAAATGTCGCGAAAGGCCATGCCAACGTCTTTGGTGAAGGCGAAATCCTCATCCCAGTCGGCATCGAGATAATCATAGAAAATCCCGCCAACCCCGCGCGCTTCATTACGGTGTGGGAGCCAGAAATATTCATCGCACCATTTTTTAAAGCGGTCGTAATAGTCATCGCCGTGGGCATCGCAGGCGGCCTTGAACGCGCCGTGGAAATCGGCGGTGTCGGTGTCATCAGGGAAGACGGGGGTTAAATCCGCCCCGCCGCCAAACCATGCCTTGGTGGTGACGATATGGCGGGTGTTCATATGCACCGCCGGGACATGTGGGGAGCATGGGTGTGCGACCAGTGAAATGCCCGCCGCCCAGAAATTGGGGTTTTCGGCGGCACCGGGGATTTCGGCGCGGAACTTTTCGGAAAATTCGCCGTGCACGGTCGAGATATTGACCCCGACCTTTTCAAAGACACGCCCCTTCATCACCGACATTTCGCCGCCGCCTTCATTGGTGCCGCGTTCCCAGACGGTGCGATCAAAACGACCGGCGGGACGATCCGACAGCGGTCCGGTATAGCTGTCTTCAAGGGCCTCAAACGACGCACAGATATCGTCGCGCAATTGACGGAACCAGTTTTGGGCGGTTTGTTTGCGTGCGGCAATCAGGGCGGCATCGACCGTGTGTTCGGTGCCGGTTTTCATTGCCTTTTTTGCAGCAGTTTTTGCGTCCGTCATTGCGTTACTCATTCCGTTCATTCACTTGGTTGGCTTGAAGGAAAGCCATTCGTCTGTCTAAGCGCCTCGCCCAGTGTCATCGCGGTTGCCATGGCCACATTAAGGGATCGCATTTCGGGCTGCATCGGGATCACCACACGCGCATCGACATAGTCATGCACTTGGTCTGGCACACCTTTGCTTTCCGAGCCCAGCATCAGAACATCATCGGGGCGAAAGTCAAAATCGCAATAGGGTTCAGCGCCCTTTGTGGTCAAAAGAACCAACCGCCCCGGCACCGTACCATTTTCGCGTGCGGCGACGAAATCGCGCCAATCGGCGTGGCGTATATAGTCCGCCTTGTCGATATAATCCATGCCCGCACGTTTCAATGCCGCCGATGTCAGCAAAAAGCCACAGGGCTCGATAATATCAACCGGCAGCCCAAAGCACGCGGCCATGCGCAGGATGGTGCCGGTGTTTTGCGGAATATCGGGTTCGAACAGACAGATTCTCATGGGCGTTCTTTGAGGGTCCTTGTGAAGCGACAACGGTGTCGCGCGCGTCAGCTTGTTTCAAAGTTCGGAACTGTTTTATCCACACAGGACCGCCCTTGGCCAACTTAAATCGACAATTTTCCGATTTTATTTATCCAAAATCTGTACGGTGTTGTTACGGTTCGAACCGCCTTCTTAGCCCTTTTGCAAAACCGGCGTGCCGCGTCGTTTTGATGATGTGCCCAGAATCGCCGCGATGAAGACCCGATGGGCCTTCAAAGTTATAAAATTACCGACAGAAACCCGCATTAGACTTATTTGGAATAAGAAAAGGTAAGACCGCATCATCTTGGTTGAAAAGGGCGGATAATCGCGCAAATACGCTAGGTTTTACGTATTTGTGCAGTGCAAAACCAGATGATCTTATCGAATGCAAACAATTTGCAACTCCAAGTTCTCCTTAACAAACCTGTTTTTTGTTAGTATACGGACCCGGAAACAGGCCTAAAGGCTTTTGGCGGCTGGATTGTTTGATTTTCATCAAGGGAAATTAACCATCTATGCCCTAAGTCTGGCTTTGGGCATTCCGCATGCCTGTTTTGGGGGCAGAAAGAGGAAGACATTATGTCGCAATCGGTGCATTCATCCGGCGAGCATCAGCCGGACGAGAACCGCAGGGATTTCCTGACCTTGGCGACCACCGCAGTCGGCGTTGTTGGCGCTGGTTGTGCGTTGTTGCCATTCGTGGACAGCATGAACCCGTCCAAGGACGTTCTCGCGCTGGCTTCTGTAGAGGTCAACCTGTCCAACATCCCGGTTGGTCAGGCCGTTAAAGTAATGTGGCGAGGCAAGCCTGTCTTTATCCGCCATCGTACAGAACGTGAAATCAATGAGGCCAACGAGGTCGCATTAAATGAACTTGTCGATCCGCAAAGTGATGACGCGCGTGTCGAAAAGAAGGAATGGCTGATCGTTGTCGGCGTGTGCACCCATCTGGGCTGTATCCCGATGGGCACCGCCACCGGGGAAGCCCGTGGCGATTATGATGGTTGGTACTGTCCGTGCCATGGCTCGCACTATGATACGTCGGGCCGTATCCGCCGTGGTCCTGCGCCGAAGAATCTTGAGGTGCCGACCTACACCTTCCTCACCGACACATCCGTCCGGATCGGCTAAGGAGCTGTATGATGAGCGCACCTCAATGGAATAACAAAGTGGTGAAATGGGTTGATGACCGACTTCCGGTGATCTCCATGCTGCACCACTCCGCATACGAATATCCGACCCCGAAAAACCTGTCCTATATGTGGAACTTCGGTTCTTTGGCCGGGTTTGTTCTGGTCACCATGATCCTTTCGGGGATTTTCCTGGTGATGAATTATACGCCGCATACGAGCATGGCGTTTGAATCAGTCGAACGCATCATGCGTGATGTCAATTACGGTTGGCTGATCCGCTATATTCATATGAATGGCGCGTCGATGTTCTTCATCGTTGTCTTCCTTCATATGTTCCGTGGCCTGTATTACGGGTCATACAAAGCGCCGCGTGAAATGCTGTGGTGGATTGGTATCCTGATCCTGCTGGCAATGATGGCAACCGCGTTTATGGGCTATGTCCTGCCGTGGGGCCAGATGTCCTTCTGGGGTGCGACGGTTATTACCAACCTGTTCTCCGCCTTCCCGATCATCGGCGATCCGCTGGTGACCTGGCTGTGGGGTGGGTTCTCGGTCGATAATCCGACGCTGAACCGGTTCTTCTCGCTGCATTATCTGATGCCGTTTATCATTCTGGGCCTTGTTGTCCTGCATGTCTGGGCATTGCATAGCGTGCGGTCGAACAACCCGACCGGCGTTGAGATCAAAACCCCTCAGGACAGCATTCCGTTCCACCCGTACTATACGATCAAGGACCTGTTCGGTATGGGCGTGTTCCTGATCTTCTTCTGCGGGTTTGTGTTCTTTGCACCTGATTATCTTGGCCACCCGGATAACTATATCCCGGCCAACCCGTTGGTCACACCGCCGCACATCGTGCCGGAATGGTACTTCCTACCGTTCTATGCGATCCTGCGGTCGATCGATTTCACCATCTTTGGCATTCCGGCAAAGCTTCTGGGTGTGCTGGCGATGTTTGCATCGATTGTCATCCTGTTCGTTATTCCGTGGCTTGATACCTCCAAGGTACGCAGCTCGAAATTCCGTCCGGTTTACAAGTGGTTCTTCTGGCTGTTTGTCGTTGATACCTTCATCCTCGGCTATTGCGGAGCGAAGGCACCAGATGACTACTTCATGGGTGTACCGGGACTTAAGGTCATCGTGATGGGCCAGCTTTCCACGCTTTACTACTTTGCGCATTTCCTTGTGGTGATGCCATTGGTTGGAAAGATGGAACGACCCAAACCGCTTCCGGCTAGCATTAGCGAATCTGTTTTGAAGGAGGGTGCAAATGCGTAAGTTCGCACTGACCGCAATTGCAGCCGCCTTCGCGGTAACTGCATTCACCGGTGGCACAGCCAAGGCAGCCGGAGACGCCCCGGTTCCGGCGGCACAGGACTGGAGCTGGGACGGCATTTTTGGAACCTACGACCGTGCGCAGCTTCAGCGCGGTTTCCAGGTCTATAAAGCCGTCTGTGCCAGTTGCCACAGTCTTCGTTTCATTGCGTTCCGTAATCTGGACGGCATTGGATTTAACGAAGATCAGATCAAGGCGATTGCGGCGGAATATGATGTTGAAGACGGCCCGAACGATGATGGTGACATGTTCACCCGTCCGGGCAAGCCGTCTGACTACTTCCCGTCGCCCTTCCCGAATGAAAAAGCTGCGGCGGCTTCGAACGGTGGGGCCATTCCGCCCGATCTTTCCCTTATGAACAAAGCCCGCGTTGGTGGCCCCGATTACGTCTTCGGCCTTCTGACCGGCTATGAGGAAGAAGCCCCTGAGGGCTTTGACCTTGCTGATGGGAAACACTACAACCACTACTTCCCGGGTCATCAGATTTCCATGGCACCGCCGCTTTATGACGAAGCGGTCGAGTACACCGATGGAACGCCTGCGACCGTGGAACAGCATGCACGTGACATTTCGGCCTTCCTGAACTGGACGGCGCAGCCTGAACTTGAAGCCCGTAAAGCACTGGGCATCAAGGTCATCCTGTTCCTGATCGTTCTGACCGCGATGCTCTATGCGGTGAAACGTAAAATCTGGCGCGATATCGAACATTAAGTTCGTATCGTTAGACTGACCAACGAAGCAGGCCACCGAATTTCGGTGGCCTGTTTTTTTTGCAAGCACCGCCTAAACACCCTATGTCTTACACACTGAGATCCTTACTGTTTGAGTAAGACTGCTTCATCATTAAAATTGCGCTTTTGATTTACTGTTCATGTTTTGTTCATATTGCTATATAACAAGATAAAACGGCACTATGGAACATTCGGGGCATATAGCGTATGAACAAATCCATTGACGAACCACGAAGGAAAACAGCAGTGCGACCGATTGCGATAGACTTATTCGCGGGTGCCGGTGGACTGAGCTTAGGGTTTGAGCAGGCCGGATTTGACATCGTTGCTGCAGTTGAAATTGACCCTGTTCATTGCGCGATCCATAGATTCAACTTTCCGCAAACGGCCATAATCCCGAAGTCGGTTACCGTACTTAGTGGGCACGAAATTCGTGAAACCGCAGGCATCGGAAATCGTGAGGTAGATTGCGTTTTTGGCGGCCCCCCATGTCAGGGCTTCTCGATGATCGGACAGCGTACGATTGATGATCCAAGAAACAATCTGGTCAAAGAGTTTGTTCGGATCGTTTCTGAACTGGATGCAAAGACCTTCGTTTTCGAGAACGTGAAAGGCCTTACAGTCGGTAAGCATAAAGAATTTCTCTCCGAACTTGTTGAGGAATTCAGGACGGTCGGCTATCAGGTTCGCCTCAAGTGGAAGGTGCTAAATGCCGCGCACTATGGCGTTCCTCAAAGCAGAGAACGACTGATCTTGCTGGGAGCGAAGAAGAATGTTCCCTTGCCAGAATATCCGTCGGAAATTTCAAACAATCCATCTGCAAAACACAAAATTATTGGTTTACCTGATGGGCCGACTTGCGCCGAAGCTCTTGATGACCTTCCGGATGCAGACCTGTTCCCAACCCTTACCAACAATGACGCTGTGATTGGTGCAATCCTTGGAAAACCATCTGCATATGCATCCGAATTAAGATGCTTAACGAACGATGCATGGCACTTCGGGTATGTGCGCAACTGGAACCCTCGAGTACTGACATCCAGTGCGCGCACGGCCCACACCGATATTTCAAAAAGACGGTTCTCAGAGACCGCCCCTGGTAGCGTTGAACCAATCAGTCGTTTTTTCCGCCTCTCCCCGCAGGGTGTATCAAACACATTACGCGCCGGTACGGATGGATCGCGAGGGGCTTTCACGAGCCCTCGGCCAATTCACTATAAGTATCAGAGATGCATAACTGTCCGAGAAATGGCAAGACTGCATGGTTTTCCTGATTGGTTCAGGCTGCATTCAACAAAATGGCATGGCGCCCGCCAAATCGGAAATTCTGTCCCGCCGCCCATGGCACGTGCAATAGCGAGCGCTGTGTTGAAAGCCTTGGACATCACTCCGTTTAAACCGGAAAGAACACTTAAATTGGGCGATGAACGGTTGCTAACGTTGGAAATGTCGAAAGCAGCTGAATTACTTGGCGTAAAAGCTCCCAATCACCGCAGAGACCGTAAAAGCGGAGCAAAGAAACGCAAGCAAACAGATATTGAAGAAGCACGTATTTTGGGGTTGTCAGCGAATGGCTAAGGACACAAGCACCAGCAGATATGCTGCACTGATCGAAAAAATATTTTTTGATCACTGGTCCGACCAGATTGCCGAATTCGAGTTTGACCGAGAAGAATTGGAAGCCGCAGCCCCTGCTTTGGGCTTTAAGTCCGTAAAAAATATTGGGGATGTGCCTTACTCCTTTCGGTATCGAAAGGCATTCCCGGAAAGCATTCTTGCAACACAACCCAAAGGCTTGGAGTGGGTTATCATTGGAGCAGGTCGGGCTAAATACCGCTTCAAACTGGTAAAGGCGACACGTATTATCCCGCGAGACGACCTTGTCCAAATCGGGATCCCCGATGCAACCCCGGAAATCATTCGCGCTTATGCTCTGGACGACGAACAAGCATTGTTGGCCATCGTCAGATATAACAGGCTTGTCGATATATTTTTGGGTCTTACAACATACAGCCTGCAGAACCATCTACGAACGACGGTTAAAGACATAGGGCAAATCGAAATTGATGAGTTGTATGTCGGGATAGACAAAATTGGATGTCACTACGTAATCCCTGTTCAGGCAAAGGCAGGAAAAGATCAGATTGGCATCGTCCAAACCCAGCAAGACATCGTTTTTGCAAATCAAAAATTCCCGGGAATGAGATGCCGCGCAGTTTCCGCCCAATTTATGGCTGGAGGCGTCATTGCTCTTTTTGAATTAACGATACAAAATGACGAAATTCGGATCGCTCAAGAGCGCCATTACAAGCTCGTGCCGTCAACCGAAATGGATCGTTCAGCCATAATCCAGTATCAAGATTGAATTTCTTATGAACAGGAGAAGTTCAACAAGATGGCTTCAGTCAGTACCATTCAATAAGCGAAATACTCGACAACCAGCTGATCAATTTCGCCAGTGTCGCGCATTTGGCGCAGGGCATCATCAAGATCATCGGCAAACTGATCGCGGTATGGCCAGGAACCAGCCGGGTCGTAGCCAAAGGCGTCATAGCCAAATTCCTGCCCGATGATGGCGGTTTCATCAATGTTGCGCGACTGTTCCTTATCCACGGCCAGTTCACGCAAGCCCGCCAGGATGGCCATGCGTTCATTGACATAGCAATCCACCCGTCCGGCCATCAGAAAACGCAGGTTGCTTTCGGTGGTGTTGGCTTCTTCAAGCGTGATCTCACCCGCCGCCACCATGTCAAAGAAGTCCTCACCCGCCAGCCGGTATCCGGCATTGTTGGCGAAGCGCGCGCCCGTGAAATCGTCCGGGAAGACCCGCAAGTCGTGGCTTAGCACGTAGTCCTTGCTGCAAATCGCTACCACGGTTTCGCTCAGGATCGGGACGGAATAGCGTTCGACCCAGTTTCGGTCATCGCGCAAATACGGGGGAAAGAACGCCATGATCTGCCCCGATTGCAAAAGATCCATGCCGCGTTTAAACGGCACATTTTCGAACCGAAGATCATATTGCGGCATCTTGTCCACAGCCGCCTGCAGGATGCGGACGTAAATGCCCGCAGGCGTGCCATCGGCATTGAGGAAGGCATAGGGTTTATTGTTGTCTTCACCGTGCAAGACGACGGGGATGACATCCTGCGCGACCGCGATGGACGGTACTGAGACGGACTGAACCAACACCCATGAGGCCAAGGCTGCGGCGGTGACGGTAGCGTTGACGGTAGCTCTGGCGGGATGCTTCCGGATGCGGTTGGGCTTCATGCTCGGTAATTCTTGTGAGAGATCATACACATTATGTCACTCAAACTGCGCGGGCTGTCAAACGTGATACTGTAACCATATGCTTCACATATGGTGGCGGCACCCCGATTTCACAGGCTCTATTTCCCGATCCGGCTACTTCCCGGGCTGGCTATTTCCCAGTTTGGCAGGATTTTCTGGTTTGGGCGTCGTCCGCCGCGTCTTGGGCATGATGCAGATCGTCGCGCTGTGACGCGGCATCCTCAAAATGCTGTCGATTGCCGTCGGCCGGGCGCAGTGGGGGCACGGTCACCGGGATATGAACCAGACGACGTTTACGGGCCGGTGTGCCGGTACTGGCGTATAGCTGTTTGCCAGCTTCGACGATGGACACCCCGGCGAAGGCCTTGAACAGTCGCGATCCGATGTTTTCAAACGCCTGCGACCAGCGCAGCAAAAAGCGCCGCCGGGTCGGGGGGATGAAAAGGGCTCGGCTGTGCTGGACCGGCAGGAACATGTTTTCGCGCATCAGGTTTTGCAATTGCGTGACACTGTGCGGATGCCCAAAGCCAAACGGGGTGCTTTCCGACCAACTCCAGAGCGAGCTTCGGTTGGGTGTCACCACAATAATCCGGCCATTGGGGGTTAAAACCCGCCAGCATTCGCGCATCAGGCGACGCATGGAATCGGTATGTTCGACCAGATGCACCACCAAAATACGATCCACCGAACTGTCGGGCAGTGGCAGCATGGTTTCTTCGGTCAGGGCGACATGGTTGTCTTCGCCCGCGGGCCAATGCACGCAGCCCTGCTGGGCGGGCATGAAGGCCATGACGCGTTCGGCCTCGCCGATAAAGGGCCGCAAATAGGGTGTCGCATAGCCAAAGCCAAGCACGCGCAATCCACGCACATCCGACCACATCAGGCGCAGACGCCTGCGGATCAGACGCCGGGCGGCCTGCCCGAGAGTACTGGCATAAAAACGGTGAAGATCAACGACATCCTGACGCATGACTGGACTTTAGCACCCTATCGGTCCTCACGGAAACAGCTTTGAAACGACCCTGTTCATAGAATGTCAGAAAGTTTGATCGTTGGGTGATTGTTTCAAGACAGTTGATGCTGATACTGTGGAGCACATCACATCATCATCAGGTCGAGGTCCCCTTATGGCTGCGGGCGAAGTTATCGTTATTCCGTGTCTTTCAGACAATTACACCTATCTCGTGCGCTGCCACCGCAGCGAAATGACCGCGATCATTGATCCGGGCGAAGCAGCTCCTGTGATCAAGGAACTTCAGGACCGCGACTGGCAGCTTGATCTGGTGATCAACACGCATCATCACCACGACCATATTGGCGGCAATGCGGAATTGATGAAGAAATACGGCGCCAAATTGCTCGGCCCGACGGCGGAAAAGGCGCGCATCCCCGACATGGACGAAATGGTTGCCGAGGGCGATCAGGTTTTGATCGGCGAGCTTGAAGGCCGGGTGTTTGACGTGCCGGGCCATACATCGGGGCATATCGCGTTTTATTTCCCGGCGATTACTGCGCTGTTTTCCGGTGACAGCCTGTTTGCGCTGGGCTGTGGACGGTTGTTTGAAGGAACGCCTGAACAGATGTGGCAGTCGCTGCAAAAGTTCCGCAATTTGCCCAACAGCACGCAGGTTTACTGCGGCCATGAATACACCCAGTCCAATGCCAAATTTGCCAAAACGATTGAGCCCGACAATGCGATCCTTGCCGCACGCTGTCAGGATATTGACGGGCTTCGGGCGCGCAACATCCCGACCATTCCATCGCGGATTGATGTTGAGCTTGCGACCAATCCGTTCCTGCGCGCCGATCACCCGGATGTTGCTACCGCACTGGGCATGGAGAATACCACCCCAACGGAAATCTTTACCGAAATCCGCAAGCGCAAAGACAATTTCTAGAACGTTCTTTGGTTATTGCATCTGTTTGAACAGCACATTCTGATCAAGCAGATAGCGTGAAAACAGCGGCAGACTTGCCGCGCCAATGGCGCGCGCGGCACTGCCGACCTGCCCCTGTTCGATGTGCGGGCGGGCAATGCCCTGAAGATCAAGGTCGGAGATCGCAGCCCGGGTTGCCGCGACAATGCGTGCACAGACATCGGGCGGAAAACCGCCATCGACAATGACGGCTTCGAAATCAATCACCGAGCAGACCGACGTGATGGCAAGGGCAAGGCTGCGCGCGGTGTGGTTGATCCAGATATCAAGCGTCTTGCCGAGTTCCGCCCAGTACGCCGGATCGCGCCACAGCATCGCCGGATCACGGCCATCGCGGGTCAGCATTTCTTCGAGCACAAAGATAGATGCCTGATCAATCAGTTGGCTGGCGTGACCGCTGCGTGACGAAACCGGCATGGAGCCAAAGGCCCCGGCATTACCTGTGCGGCCCGTATAAAGTGCCTGATTGAGCACAACGCCGCCGCCAATGAACGAGCCAATGAAGAAATAGGCGAAATCGGTATAGTTCGGGCCAAGACCAAACACCAGTTCGGCCCCGCAGGCCGCCGTGGCATCATTTTGCTGAAACACCGGGAACGGGACGATGGCGCCGATGGTGTCGATCAAATCGACTTCGCGCCAGGCATTTAAGTCCTCAATCGGCGCGCCGACTTCTTCGCCCCAGTTCCAGAGTTCAAAGGGTGCGGCAATGCCAATACCAGCGATCCGGGCCTGTTGGGGGGCACTCAGGGTCGCGGTGATTTTGCCAACCGAGTCGCGGACAAACTGGCGAATGCTATCGGGTGTGGGGTATTTGTAGGCTTCTTTGAGCGATCCACGCACGGTGCCGACAAAATCAAGCAGGATCAGTTCCGCACTGCGCCGCCCGATCTTAAGACCAAAGGAATAGACCCCGTCAGGATTAAGCGCCATCGGGACTTTGGGTTTGCCGACCTTGCCACGCACAGGCTCCCCACGCATCAGAAGACCGTCTTTTTCGAGGCCGCGCATGATGACCGATACAGTCTGGGCCGACAGACCCGAAAGCCGGGCGATTTCGGCCTTGGACAATCCGGCGTTCCGACGCACCAACGACAGCACCAGCCGTTCATTGTAGGCGCGCACGCGCAACTGATTTGCCCCGCCGCCCGGATGCAGCGGACGTGCAGCCTGATCTTCCGTCCCTGTCGGGTCAGGATTGGTCGATAGTGACGCAGTCATAGAGTTCCTCCCACTCGGGATCCGGGGTCAGGGCCGGCTAATTTGGTTACAATGGTCGATCAGATTTATGCGGATACGCGAAGCAAAACCGCAGGAAGATATACATCTTTCAAGGCTTTGCGACAAAGTAGCCCGTGCAAATCTGATTGATCCGAATGACAGTCGTTATATTTGTGAACTCCAGCGTCATAGCCCTTGCCCGGGATACCAACCCGTTCTGCGGGCTCTTCCTTGTATTTCACAAATATAACGACTGCCATTCTAATCAAATTAGCCGACCCTGACCCCGCGCCCGATTGGCTTGAAGAGTGACAGGATTAATTAATAAATCAATCGGATTTATTAATTGACAGGGGATGTAATTTGGTGTGTCGTATGGCCCAGACAGGTTGAAGACCCACAGATTTAACGCGCGTTGCATCCTGTTTGGAAAACAAACATTAACGGCACAAACAGCCGATTATTCAGGTAAAATCCTGGGAGGAAATGATGAAGAAAGCACTTCTTGGCGCAACTCTTGGTGCGCTTGCCCTTAGCCTTACCGCCCTGCCGAGCCCGGCCAAAGCCGCCGACATTGGTGCCTGCTTGGTGACCAAGACAGACATCAACCCGTTCTTTGTCAAAATGAAGGAAGGGGCGTCTGCCAAGGCCGAGGAACTTGGTATCGATCTTTCGACATTTGCCGGCAAAGTGGACGGCGACCATGAGACACAGGTTCAGGCAATCGAGTCTTGCATCGCATCGGGTGCCAAAGGCATTCTGATCACCGCATCCGACACCAAGGCGATTGTCCCGGTTGTCAAAAAGGCGCGCGATGCCGGCCTTCTGGTCATCGCACTTGATACCCCGCTTGAGCCGATTGACGCGGCCGATGCGACCTTTGCCACCGATAATTTCAAGGCAGGCGAGCTGATTGGTAAATGGGCGGCGGCAAAACTTGGTGATAAGGCAGCCGATGCCAAGATCGCCATGCTTGATCTGACACCCAGTGCACCATCGGTTGATGTGCTGCGCGATCAGGGCTTCATGAAAGGGTTCGGTATCGACATCAAGGATCCCAACAAGATTGGGGACGAGGATGACGACCGGGTCGTTGGTCATGATGTGACCAACGGTAATGAAGAAGGTGGTCGCGAAGCCATGGAAAACCTGATGCAGCGCGATTCCGAAATCAATGTGGTTTACACCATCAACGAACCGGCTGCGGCGGGTGCGTACGAAGCGCTTAAGGCGTTTGGCATGCAGGACGGTGTGTTGATCGTATCGGTTGATGGCGGTTGCCCGGGTGTTGAAAACGTCAAGGATGGTGTGATTGGTGCGACATCGCAGCAATATCCGCTTTTGATGGCGGCCAAAGGGATCGAGGCGATCAAGGCATGGGCCGATAGCGGCGAAAAACCGCAGAACACCGACGGTCTGAACTTCTATGACACCGGGGTTAACCTTGTCACCGATCAGCCGGTTGACGGTGTTCCGTCGATTGATGTTGCCGAAGGCATGGATCGTTGCTGGGGCTAATTGCGCCCGTTCATTTCGAGGAAGGGCGGATTTAACCCCGCCCTTCTTGTCCCACATCAGGTTACACTTGGTCAGGCGCCCACCACCAATCCAGCCACAAGAGCCGGAAAAGGTGCCGGCGGGATATCGGTCATGACCAAGTCGGGAGGAAGCGATGAGCGAACCCGCTCAAACGTCACGCAAAAAACAGGAATACGAGCACACGCTTGATTCCAGCGACAGCTCTGTCGCGCAGTTTGACCATAAACACCGCAACCTGTTTGATACCGTGCAGCATTTCCTGCATGGCAATCCAACCATGGTGCCGGTGATTGTTCTGGTTTTTTCAATCGTCATTTTCGGCTTTGTCGCCGGACCCAAATTCTTTTCGCCGTTTAATCTGTCGCTGATCCTCCAGCAGGTTGCCGTCATTGGCATTCTTGCCGCCGCCCAGAGCCTTGTGATCCTGACTGCCGGTATTGATCTTTCGGTCGGGGCGATCATGGTTTTGATGTCGGTGATCATGGGGCAACTTGCGATCACCCTTGGCGTCCCTGCCCCGATTGCCATCATCATCGGGTTTATTGGTGGCATCGCCGCCGGGGCGCTTAACGGATTTCTGGTCACCCGGATCAAGTTGCCGCCGTTTATCGTCACCCTTGGCACGTGGAACATCTTTTTTGCGCTGAACCTTTGGCTTTCGGGTGCACAATCGATCCGCAGTCAGACTTTGGATGAAATCGCACCGCTGTTGAAATTCTTTGGCGAAAGCATCGCGATTGGCGGGGCGCGGATTACCTATGGCTCGATCCTGATGTTGGCGATTTTCGGGGTGCTTTGGTACATCCTTAATCACACCAGCTGGGGCCGCCATGTTTACGCCATTGGCGATGACAAGGAAGCCGCCGAGCTTTCGGGTATTCGCACCAACCGTACCCTGATCATGGTGTATGGCCTTGCCGGGCTTGTCTGTGCCGTTGGGGCATGGGCCTCCATCGGGCGGGTTGGATCGGTATCGCCACAAAGTTTTCAGGAAGCCAATTTGCAATCGATTACAGCCGTGGTGATTGGCGGCATATCGTTGTTTGGCGGGCGTGGATCGATCATTGGCCCGTTGATCGGGGCGTTGATTGTGGGGGTGTTTAATTCAGGTTTGCGACTGGCGGGGGTTGATGTGCTGTGGCAGGTGTTTGCCATTGGCTGGCTGACCATCATTGCCGTTGCAATCGACCAGTGGATCAGAAAGGTGTCAGCATGAGCAACGCACACACACCGGTTCTTAAGGCGCGCGGCATCGTCAAACGATATGGCCGTGTCACCGCCCTTGATCGTGCCGACTTTGATCTTTATCCCGGCGAAATACTGGCGGTGATCGGCGATAATGGTGCGGGGAAATCATCGTTGATCAAGGCCTTGTCCGGGGCGATCACGATTGATGAAGGCAGCATTGAGCTTGATGGCAAGCCAATTGGTTTCACATCCCCGATGGAAGCCCGCGAAGCCGGGATCGAGACGGTGTATCAAAACCTTGCCCTGTCGCCGGCCCTGTCGATTGCGGACAATATGTTCATGGGGCGTGAATTGCGTAAACCGGGCATCATGGGCAGATATTTCGGCGCGCTTGATCATAAGGCGATGCAGCGCATTGCACGTGAGAAGCTGACCGAGCTTGGCCTGATGACCATTCAGAACATCAATCAGGCGGTTGAGACGCTTTCGGGTGGGCAGCGCCAGGGGGTTGCAGTTGCGCGTGCGGCCGCGTTCGGATCGCGCGTGGTGATCATGGATGAGCCGACCGCAGCCCTTGGGGTGAAGGAAAGCCGCCGCGTGCTTGAACTGATTGCCGATGTGAAGGCGCGCGGCATGCCGATTGTGCTGATTTCTCATAATATGCCGCATGTGTTCGAGATTGCGGACCGCATCCATGTGCACCGGCTGGGCAAGCGGCTTTGTACCATCAAACCAGACGATTACAGCATGTCGGACGCGGTTGCCTTTATGACCGGCGCCAAGGAAGCGCCCGACATCAGTGACGCGGCGTAACGTACATGCACCGCCATGGTCAAACCCCAGAAGACAGGCAGCCTTGCAGTCATGACACCTGATCTTGACGCATTGGCTGCACGTATCAAGACCACCCAATCGGACGATTGTCGCATCCTTGTGGCAATCGCCGGGGCACCAGCATCGGGCAAGTCAACCTTGTCCGACCGGCTTTGTCATCATCTGGGGGGTGACGAAGCCGGTGCTGCTGTCGTGCCGATGGACGGATTTCATTTTGACGATGCCATCCTTAAACAGCGTGACCTTTTGAACCGCAAAGGGGCCCCCAACACGTTTGATGTTGGCGGGTTACAGCGCATTCTTACCGCCCTTAAGACCGAGACTGACCAGGACGTTTATGTGCCGTTGTTTGACCGTGGCCTTGAACTGTCACGTGGGTCGGCACGCTGCATATCGCCGCGTCACAAGATTATCCTGGTGGAGGGCAATTACCTTTTGCTGGGTCAAGCCCCGTGGGATCAGTTGGCAGCCATGTTTGATCTTTCGATTTATCTTGATGTGGCCGAGGAAATCTTGCGCGCGCGCCTGATTGATCGTTGGCGGGGGTTTGGCTTTGACGATGCGAGCGCCTTGGAAAAGGCGCTTGGCAATGACCTTCCCAATGCACAAGTCGTCGCGACCATGACCGGTCCTTCTGATATCCGCGTCACAGCCGGGTGAGGACCAACCTGTTGAAAGATCACATCTAGTTCTCAAGCAGGGAACGCAGCAAGGTCTGCCTTGCCGTGCTGAGATGTTTGGCGGCTTCGGTCTGGATTTGCGCCCCGTCGCGGCTGCGCAGAGCAGCGATATAAGTCAAATGTTCGCGGATCGCGGCTTCGTTTCGTTCTTTTTCATCCTTCTTGTTCCACTGATAATGGAAGTGAAAGATCAGAGAGATAATATCTTGAAACTCAGTCACAAATCGGTTTTTCGATACACTTGTCAAGGTCGCATGAAAACGGGCATCGAGCTCCGAGAAACGCGAAAACCGCGTTTCGATATGATCTAGAAGGCTACGATGTTCTTCTTCCAGCCGGTCGAGTTTTTCCCACGCCGGATGATCATCCGGGAAGTCGACAAAATTTCGCACCGCGTCCAATTCAAACATTTCCCGAACGTACGAAAGTTCAAGTGCATATTCCTTGGTAAATCCGCGCAGCACCCAACGGTGATTTAGCTTTTTCTCAATCAGGCCGAACCGGCTGAAGCTGATCAAAAACTCCCGAACCGTCGATGTGCCGACATCGAACTGCCGTGCCAGTTCGAGCTCGTTAAGCTGCGTATTGGGCGGTATGTCGCCTTGAAGGATCCACTCTAGAAACTTGCCTTCGATTTTTTCTGAAACCGGGCTGGTTTCACGGTCCGAGAAACGCTCCGCCTTTTTGCTGTGACGCAGGATCGTTTTGACACGCCCCTGCCAGTCGATAATCCCCAAATCATTTAGTGATGACAAAATGTTGCGCACCGTCGTGCGACTGATGTTGAGCATTTCCGCGATATTGACTTCGCCCGGAAGCTCCGTACCAACATCCTGACCGTCAATCAGATCAAGGCACTGATTGAAGCCTTCCTTAAAGCGCGTGTTGGATTTGGTCATTTTGGCGGTTCCAATCGTCTTGCTTTGTCTTTGTTCGTGAGTAGGAGATCAAATGATTTTTATCAATAAAAAACATTTGACAGTTTTGATGCGTTATGAAAAATGTATATTAATGATAAAAAACATTGAGAGCTGATCCCATCGCAAAACAGCTTTGGGGAGGTAATGGTCGAACATATCGGTAGGCGTTGGCGACGTGTAATCGCGGTCAGCAGTCATGTCGCAGGACATGGGGCCTCCTTGAAAGTTCAAAGTCGTTGCCACAGCTTCAGAATTCAGGGAGATCGCTGTGAGTGGCGAAAGAATTTCCACCTGTTCGGATGCTGAGGTCAAGGGGCGTTTTGCACGTCTTTGGAGCCATATGAATGGCGACGAGCGCAAGGACGTTGTCCAGAAATTCGCGGCCGTGTTTAGCTTAATGGCGCTTATCGTCGTCTTTTCGGTGACAAGCGATGCCTTCTTTAGTGTCGGCAATGCCATGACCGTGTCACTTCAAACAACCTCCATTGCGTTGCTTGGCATTGGTGTCACCGTCGTTATTCTAACCGGCGGGATTGATTTGAGTGTCGGGTCGGTTCTTGCACTTTCGGGGACCGTTGCGGGACTTTTGGTCAAGGATGGCTGGCCGATCTGGGCGGCCATGTCGATGGGTGTTCTGACCGGCATGGTGTGCGGCTGCATTAACGGTTTTGTTGTCACGAGACTGCGCCTTGCACCGTTTATCGCCACCCTTGGCATGATGTTAATCGCCCGTGGCCTTGCCCTGCAATTGACCGGTGCAGCCCCTGTTTCACAGCTTGGCGAGGCCTTTGGCGTCCTTGGCAACGGGTCCTTGTTCCGGACCCTTTCGGTTGGGGCGAATGGCCTGCCAAAAGTCCTGTTTCCGGGAATTCCGTATCCGGTCCTGATCATGATCGTGATGGCGATTATCGTCGCATTTATCTTACGCCGTCTGGCGATTGGTCGGCACATCTATGCGGTCGGGTCCAACGAACAGGCGTCGCGCCTGGCCGGGGTGAATGTCAATTCCACCAAAATGTTTGCCTATGCCACATCGGGTTTTCTCGCCGGGATCTGCGGGATTGTTTTGATGTCGCGTCTGGTCACAGCGCAACCCAACGAAGGCATTATGTATGAACTTGATGCCATTGCCGCAGCCGTGATTGGCGGGACATCCCTTATGGGGGGTGTTGGGACCATTTCCGGCACCATGATCGGTGCATTTGTGATCAGCATTTTGCGCAACGGCCTGAATATGAACGGCGTTTCAAGCTTCATCCAGCAAATCATCATCGGCTGCGTCATCATCGGCGCAGTCTATATCGATCATCTGCGGAACCGCCGGTGATCTGCCTAAACCGTTAAAATCAATAATAATTCAATATCAACCGGAGGAACCTATGAGAAAGATCGTATCAGGGATACTTGGCATGGTTGCATCTGTCGCACTTGTGACTGGTGCCGCCGCCGCCGACAAGGAAATTGCCGTCATCGTGAAAACGACCAACTCCAATTTCTGGCAGAACGTCAATAAGGGGGCGAGCAGTGCGGTCGCCAAGGCCGAGGGCTATGACATCACGTTCCAAGGCCCGGAATCAGACACCGCAATCGCCGAACAGGTCAACCTTGTTCAGAACGCGATTAACCGGAAAGTTGCTGGCATTGTGCTGGCACCATCGGATACAGAAGCACTCGTTCCTGTTGTAAAATCCGCAAACGAGAACGGTATTCCGGTGGTGATTATCGACAGCCTGCTGTCGGAATCAGCTGAAAGCTACTATCAGGCATTCCTTGCTACCGACAACCGCAAAGCCGGTGAACTTGTCGCCCAGATGATGATCGACAAGGTCGGGAAAACCGGAAAAGTCGCGGTAATGTCATTTGTTGCCGGTGTCGGTTCGGAAATTGGCCGCGTTGGCGGTTTCATCGAATATATCAAAGCCAATTCCGACATTGAAATTGTCGGACCGTTCTATTCGCAATCGCAGATGGCGCTGGCTTTGAACCAAACCACGGATGTTCTGTCGGCCAATGGCGACCTTAAGGGCATTTATGGTGCGAGTGAACCAACCGCCATTGGCATGGCACGCGCCATTGTGCAGTCAGGCAAAGCTGGCAAACTTGTTGCCATCGGTTTTGACGGCAACAAAGACCTGCAGGATTTTGTCCGCGACGGAACACTTGATGCCATTGCGGTTCAAAGCTCGTTCCAGATGGGGCAGCTTGGCGTCAATGCGGTCATCGACGTTGCCGAGGGTAAATCGGTTGAGAAATTCATCAACACCGGTTTGGTCATGGTGACCAAAGAAAACATCGACAGTGCAGAAGCCCAAAACGTTCTTTACTGAGCGCGGCGCAGACAGGCCGGAGGGGGAACACCCCTCCTCCGGTCTTGATTGGAAGTCACGGGGAGTGAGTAAAATGGTAGCGCCCGCACCAATTGTTGAAATGAAAAATATTGGCAAGCGTTTTGGGGGCATTCATGCCGTTGAAGATGTTTCGGTGGAACTGCGTCCGGGCGAGGTTGTTGGCGTTCTGGGCCATAACGGTGCTGGTAAATCCTGTTTGATGAAAATTTTGTCGGGTGCCATGAACCGCACCGACGGCACGATTATGGTCAATGGGGAAGAAGTAGCGCTTGCAAACCCGATTGAGGCGCGTCACTGCGGGATTGAGACGATTTACCAATCACTGGCCCTTGCAGATCACCTTGATGCGCCGGCAAACCTGTTTCTGGGGCGCGAGCTTAAAACACGGTTTGGCACACTTGATGACAAGCGCATGGAGATGGAAGCCCGACAGGCTCTGCGGCAGCTTAATCCGAATTTCAAGAACATTACCGACACGGTGCTGAATATGTCAGGTGGGCAGCGTCAGGTGATCGCTATTGCGCGCGCGATATATTTCAATGCCCGTGTTGTGATTATGGATGAGCCGACCGCAGCCCTTGGCCCGTCAGAGACGGCAATGGTTGCCGAATTGATTGAGAAATTGCGCGAACAGGGGATCGGCATCTTTTTAATCAGTCATGACCTAAACGACGTGTTTGATCTTTGTGATCGGGTCATGGTCATGAAAAACGGTCAGAATGTCGGCACGCATGCGATTGATGAAGTGACAAAGGACGACCTTCTCAATCTGATCATCCTTGGAAAATTGCCCGACAACTGGTCACCGCGGAACCTTGTCGCGTCGTAACGTACGCCGTCCAAAGATAAATATCCGAATTTCGAAAGCAGGAAATCAAAGATGATGAAATCACTGGTATGCCGAAAACCTGGCGTTCTGGAACTTGAGATGCGCCAGATGCCCAAAGAGGCCCAAGCTGGTGATGTGTTGGTCGACATCAAGCATATCGGCGTGTGCGGCACTGATTTTCACATTTATGAAGGTCTTCACCCCTATCTGGAATATCCGCGCGTCATGGGCCACGAACTGGGCGGTGTTGTTGCCAAGACGGCAAATGGCCTGAATGCGGGCGATGTGGTGATTATTAACCCCTATTTGTCCTGCGGGACATGTCATGCCTGCAAGCGTGGCAAACCCAATTGCTGCTATCAGATCAAGGTGCTTGGCGTGCATTGTGATGGCGGCATGTGCGAACGGATCAGTGTTCCGGCAGAAAACCTTTATCCTGCCGGTGATTTGCCTGTGCGCCATGCCGCAATGGTCGAGTTTATGGCGATTGGTGCCCATGCGGTGCGCCGTTCTGAAGTCCATAAAGATGACCGCGTTTTGGTGGTTGGGGTGGGTCCTATCGGGCTTGGTACCGCGCTGTTTGCCAAGGCCAGTGGCGCAGAAGTGCATCTGCTTGATTCCAGTCAGGGGCGTCTTGATATGGCCAAAGAACGGTTTGGCTTTAAACATCTGCATAATGCCGCCCAACCCGCGACAGAGGTTTTGGCTGCGACCTCAGGCGACGGGTTTGACGTCGTCTTTGATGCCACCGGCAATCAAAAGGCGATGGAGGCCGGTTTTCAATATGTCGCGCATGGCGGCAGCTTTGTGTTGGTCAGTGTTGTTCATGGCAACATTTCCTTCGCCGACCCCGAGTTTCACAAGCGCGAAATGCGTTTGATTGGCAGCCGAAATGCCACGTCAGAAGATTTTGAGCGCGTTCTGACCGCGTTTAGAAGTGGCGAGATTGATGCCGATGCCCTTAACACGCATGACTGTTCCATTGATGCGTTTCCAGCGCAGATCACGCACTGGGTGCATGATCGGGACACGATGATCAAAGCGATTATTTCGGTGTAATATGAAGACTTCCGTTATCCAGTTTGGCACCAGCCGCTTTCTTCAGGCCCATGCAGATTTGATGGTGTTTCAAGGAAGCGACCATCACATCACCGTTGTCGAAACAACCGGCTCAACCGCCAGCCGGGACCGCATTGAGGCGATCAATAAAACCGCATCGTTCCCGGTTATTTTGCGCGGTCTGAGCAGCGGGCAACAGATCGACACACGTATTGATGTGTCCTCCGTCACGCGGGGTCTTTCCGCACGCGAACAATATGCCGAACTGCGGCGTATTTTCATCGATGAGGCTGACTATGTCATTAGCAACACCGGTGATCGGGGATTTGAGCTCCCCACCGAGACAGACATCTCGCCGACGGGCTGGACGTGCTATCCCGAGTTGCTCACGCTGCTTTTGCACGAACGGTTTCGTAAACATGGCCGTCCGCTGACCCTTCTGCCAAGCGAGTTGGTGTCGCGCAACGGTTCGGTGTTGCGTGATATTGTCGTGGGTCTTGCCGCTGATCACGGTTTGGGCACCTTGTTTTCGCAATGGTTGAAAACGGAATGTTTGTGGATGAATTCGCTTGTCGACCGCATTGTTTCCGAACCGATTGAGCCAATCGGTGCTGTTGCAGAACCCTATGCATTGTGGGCGATTGAAAAGCAGTCGGGATTTGTGCCGCCAGCCAGACACCCAGACCTTGTCATTGTTGACGACCTTGCGGCGGTTGAACGCAAGAAATTGTTCATTCTCAATCTTGCCCATACGTTGCTGGCTGAGAAATGGCAGGCGGAAAATCGACCGGCGACAGAAACCGTGCGTGAAATTCTGAGCGACCAGAAGGTTTTCGATTGGGTGTCGGGGATTATGGAGGCGGAAATCATTCCAACCTTTGGGTCGGACAAAGACGCAGCACATCAATATTGGAAGACCTGCCTTGAACGGTTTTGCAATCCGTTTCTGGCCCACCGTTTGGCCGATATTGCCCAAAATCATGCGGCAAAGGTTGAACGCCGGATCGGTGGCCTTATGGATTGGAAGACAGAGTGCCGTTTTGAAAGGTTGCGCGCAGCCGTTCCCCTGATATCGAGCAGAGAAACCGCATGATAACCTGTATGCGTCGCCTAAAGACCTGTTCAAGATTGCCGTGCTTGGATCCGCGCGACCGATATCGCTGTCACAACCGGGTAATTGCACGCCAGCCATCAGTTTTTTGTCAGAACCAGTTCAAAGCACATCGGCACCTGCGCGTGGCATCCTTCGTAAATGTCAAACTGGACTTCCCGATTGGAATGGGGGTATTCGGTGAGCCGGTCTACCTTCAACCCTGCCTGTATTGCTGCTGTGATGATGGCGCCCATGGTGTGGGAAAACCACCATGATACCGGCACGTTTTCACCAGAAGAACCATCGTATGTTATTGGGTCCTCGCTGGCATGCGGGACAGAGTCAAAGTACGAAGATTGCGGTGTAAACGGGTCGGGTGCAGCGGGATCGAACATCTCAAGAACCGGGTGGGTTTCATAG
Source organism: Thalassospira sp. GB04J01 (assembly GCF_000751115.1). Taxonomy (NCBI): domain Bacteria; kingdom Pseudomonadati; phylum Pseudomonadota; class Alphaproteobacteria; order Rhodospirillales; family Thalassospiraceae; genus Thalassospira; species Thalassospira sp. GB04J01. Next base: position 281,023 of record NZ_CCDX020000010.1, read on the forward strand.
ATTGCCAGTGTGCCGCCCGAAACCAGAAGACCCGCCGCCGCCTGAAAGAACCGTTCCAGATCGGGCATCCAGTTCAGCACCCCGATTGTGATCACGCCGAGGTCAAAATCGCCATCGACCTGTGGCGGCAGGTGATAGATATCTGCACACAGGAACTGACACTCCAGCCCCGAGGCATTTTTGAGCGTCTCTGCCTGGGTCAGGAATGCGTCGGATTGATCGATACCCAAAACCGATGTTGCGCCCATTTTGGCAAGTGACAATGCTTCGCGGCCGTTATTGCAGCCGATCTGCACCGCCTTTTTACCCTGCACGCCGATGGTATTGAGCGTCACGCCAAATGTGCTGTCAAAGAAGCCGTGTTGAGTGTCCCGCAGCCTGGTAACGCAGGCTTCAATGTCTAAGGTTGCCTGATGATAGGTCGCCGAAGCATTCCACGCGGCTTTGTTGTCCGATGTAAATTCCGAAATTTTGCGCATGAAGTTTTCCCACGACCGATCAATCAGATGGCAACTATTGCGTGTATTTCATCGAGACACCATCAGAATATTTTCAAGGTGCCCGGCTGGAGATCGAGACACCATCCACCAGCACATCCGCCAGCCAGTCGGCAACCACACGCACCTGTGGCAGGTGTCTTTTGTCCTGATGGGTGAGAAGCCAGACTTCGCGGCCATCAGGATGATAGCCCTTCAGCCGTTTTAAATCCTGATGGGCTTGGCCCACACAAACCGGCAGCACGGCACAGCATGGCTGACCGCGCATCATTGCCACCATGATGGATCCCCGGTTGGCGTAACCGATTGTTGTGCGGTCGGGAAAGTTTGCCGCCAGCCATTTCTGTTCAGGTTTATCGGCAAAGAAGTCATCAAGATCGATCCAGGGCACGTCATACGGATTAACCGGCGGGTGATTGCCGCTGTAATACACCCCGGAGCCAAGCATGCCCAGACGGCGAATATGAAAGGCACCGGTTTCCGGGCGTGCAAGACGAATGGCAATGTCTGTTTCACGTTGCGGCAGGCTGAGGTTTCGGTTGGCACCGATCAGCTCAAGTGCGAGCGCCGGATGGGCTTGATGCAGGGATGCAAGATGCGGCGCGACGCAATGTTCCAAAATGGCATCAACACCGGTGACACGCACAATCCCCGTCACCGCATGGCGATCATTATCGGATGCAGGTTGATTTTCAAGCAAGGTTGAAACGGTTGTTTGCATGGTTTGGGCGGTCTCAAGCAGGGACCGGGCGCGCGGTGTTGCGCGCAACAGACGCCCATCGCGGTGCAGGACCGGATAGCCCAGCCATTCTTCAAGCCGGGCGATGCGGCGCGCGATGGTGGTTTGATTAACCCCCAATTCGCGGGCGGCGGCAGTCATATTCCCGGTTTGACAGACGTGGGCAAAGGTACGCAGTCCTTCCCAATCAAGCGACATGGCGGCTGGCTTTCCTTAATCTGCGAATTTGCAGATAGTAGCCGGATTATTGCCGCTGGATAATGCAAATTTGCAGGATCAAACTGTGCACATCATTTGAGTATGCAAAAGGATCAGACCATGACAGCCAAAACCATCTTTGACATTGCCGGCGCAACTTTGCCAACCGGAACGCCAAAAGACGCCGCCCTTATCGTGATTGATGCACAGGAAGAATACCGCAGCGGTCAGTTGAAACTGGTCGGGCTTGATGATGCGCTGGGTAATATTGGACGGTTGCTGGCCCATTGGCGCGACGAGGGTGGCACGGTCATTCATGTCCAGCATCAGGCGACGGGCCTGTTTGATCCATCCGGCCCCTATGCCACGATCATCAGAGACGTCGCCCCGACCAAGGATGAGGCGATTGTGACAAAGTCGGTGCCAAGTTCGTTTGGCAATACCAACCTTGATGAACTGCTTACAGAAGCCGGTATCAAGCATGTCGTACTGGCCGGTTTCATGACCCATGTCTGCGTTTCGACCACCGCGCGGGTGGCCAATGAAAAGCAATATGCCGTCACCGTGATCGCCGATGCCACCGGCACGCGCGACCTTCCCGATGCACTGAGCGGATCAGTAATCCCGGCGGCAGATTTGCACCGGGGTGAATTGGCGATGCTGGCCGATACATTCGCCAAGGTTGTCACCACACAGGATGTGCTTGAGGCATAGTCATCGAGGATCGCCAGACAAAAGAAAACGCCCCGCAGGTTGCTGCGGGGCGTTTTCCTATCATGCCGGGCGTCTTCAACCCTTTCGAAGGGTGAAAACTTATATACCTCTACGAACTGAATTCACGAAATCTTGATAGGCGATCAAAAGGCCTTTGTCCAAATCGACAGAAGGTCTCCAGCCCATCGAAAACAGCCGTTCGCTGTTCATAAGCTTGCGTTTGGTACCGTCCGGACGACTGGTATCAAACTTAATGTCGCCGACGTATCCAACCGTCTTAGCAACAGCGGACGCTAACTCGGCAATTGAGACGTCAGAACCAAATCCCACGTTAATGTGGCTACACATTTCTGTTGTGTTCGCACTGTAGCGATCACGATCAAGGTTCATTACATAAGCGCTGGCAGACGCCATATCTTCGACGAAAAGAAACTCGCGTCGTGGCTGACCGGTTCCCCAAACGAAGACCTCACTCGCGTTTTCCTCTTTTGCCTCATGAAAACGCCTTAGAAGAGCCGGGATCACGTGACTGTTTTCAGCATGATAGTTATCTCCGGGACCATAAAGGTTTGTTGGCATCACACTGCGATAATCACGTCCATATTGACGGTTGAATGATTCACACAGCTTAATTCCAGCAATTTTTGCAACCGCGTAAGGTTCGTTCGTTGTTTCAAGGACACCTGTTAGAAGGGCGTCTTCTGACATTGGCTGTTCTACTGCACGCGGATAGATACAGCTCGAACCAAGGAATAGAAGCTTTTGAACGCCGGCCCCATGTGCGGCACCGATAACGTTGGTTTGGATTACCAAGTTTTGATAAATGAAATCCGCGGGATAAGTATTATTCGCGTGAATTCCACCAACTTTTGCTGCGGCGAGATAAACTTCATCAATTTTTTGTTCGGAAAAAAACCGATTAACCGCATCTTGATTTTCAAGATCAAGTTCAGCACGAGATGCTGTAACAAGCTCGATATCTGAGTCGGCATTCAGCAAGCGCGCAATAGCACTGCCCACCATTCCTCGATGACCGGCAACAAATACTCTTTTGGTCATGCCTTACTCCGAGGCATTGATTGCAACATCAAATCCATTTTCCTTCAAAACCCGATGTTGACGCGCGCGCTTGAGATCATGAGATACCATCTCTGAAATCATATCCGACAATTTGATTTCTGGTTCCCAGCCAAGTTCTGATTTGGCTTTAGAAGGATCCCCCAGCAACGTTTCCACTTCGGCGGGCCGGAAATAGCGCTCATCAACGCTGACGATTTGATCGCCTATTGTCACCCCAGGTGAAATCGACTGATCAACCGACTGGACAATTCCTTTTTCGGTTAATCCTTCACCTTCGAAGCGCAGCTCAATCCCCAACTCTTTCGCGGCTTGCTCAACAAACGACCTCACAGAAACCTGCTGCCCGGTGGCAATCACATAATCTTTTGGCGCATCTTGCTGCAGCATCATCCATTGCATGCGAACGTAGTCTTTTGCATGCCCCCAATCGCGTAGTGCGTCCATATTTCCCAAATACAGACACGTTTCGAGACCTTGGGAAATATTTGCCAACGCACGCGTTATTTTACGCGTTACAAAGGTTTCACCGCGACGCGGACTTTCATGGTTGAACAGAATTCCATTGCACGCATACATCCCGTAAGCTTCACGGTAGTTCACCGTAATCCAGTAGGCATACAGCTTTGCAACCGCATATGGGCTGCGCGGGTGGAAAGGCGTTGTTTCCTTTTGCGGTATCTCTTGTACCAGACCATAAAGCTCGCTGGTTGATGCCTGATAGAACTTCGTTGTTTTTTCAAGACCTAAGAAACGAATAGCTTCAAGCAAACGTAGCGTTCCGAGCCCATCAACATCAGCTGTGTATTCTGCGGCTTCAAAACTTACCGCGACATGGCTTTGAGCCCCCAGATTATATACTTCGTCTGGTTTTACGTCATTGATGATACGAGTCAGGTTGCTGCTATCAGCTAGATCCCCGTAGTGTAAGACTAACTTACGATTCTGCTCATGCGGATCTTGATAAAGGTGATCGATACGGTCAGTGTTCAGTGAGCTACTACGCCGCTTTATACCGTGAACTTCGTATCCCTTATCCAAAAGGAATTCAGCAAGATAGCTGCCATCCTGCCCCGTAATACCTGTAATGAGCGCCCGTTTCGTCATCTTTCAAATGTTCCAGTTCATCGTTTATTGCGTCTTGCGCCCGTATTCATCATCGAAACGCTCAATATCGTCTTCACCCAAATAACTGCCCGATTGCACTTCTATTAGCTCAAGTGGGATTTTCCCTGGATTCTCGATGCGATGCAATGCTCCCAGCGGGATGTAGGTTGACTGGTTTTCGCCAAGAAGGAACTTCTCATCATCCCGAGTTACCAACGCAGTGCCTTTCACGACAATCCAGTGCTCTGCCCGGTGATTATGTTTTTGCAACGACAAACGAGCACCTGACTTGACCGTAATGCGCTTAACTTGGAACCTTTCGCTGTGGTCAATACTGTCGTATGCGCCCCAAGGTCGCACCACACGGCGATGCTCCAGAACTTCGCTGCGACCGCCTTTCTCTAAATCTGCAACCGCCTTCTTGACTTTCTCAACCTGATCAAGCGCACTGACCATTAAGGCATCGGGTGTATCAATAATGACCAAATCCCGTGTCCCGATCGTCAGGACGAAACGCCGATCAGATGCGTGAACAAGAGTGTTTTTTGAGTCTATGGCATAGATATTCTCGGTAACGCCAAGTTTACCGTAGCCATTGTCGTCGACATCACTAAGAGCAAACATCGCATCCCAACTTCCGACGTCGCTCCAGGTACCGATAAAAGGAACCACCGCTATTTTCTTCGCGCGCTCCATAACGGCGTAATCGATGCTTTTTTTTGTTACGGCTTCGAAAGCTCCGCTAGGTCTCCAGAAAACGCCGTCCTGCTCGACATTATCCATTGACGACAGACATATCTTAAAAATATCTGGCTCAAACTCCTTGAGAGCATCAAGCAAGACGACACGCTTTATGAGAAATATCCCAGAGTTCCAAAGAAACTTTCCTGACGAAAGAAACTCCATTGCAGTTTGGATATCTGGCTTTTCATGGAAGCAAACAGATTGTTTTGCATCCTCCCGGATAGCTGTGCCGGTTTCGATATATCCGTAAGCGGTACTTGGAGCGCTAGGTTGAACACCAAATGTCACAATCCATCCATCACTTGCAAGATCGGACGCCTGATTGACCATAGCTCTGAACGTTTCGTCTGCGGGAATAAAATGGTCTGCCGGACAAAATAGTAGCAAATCTTCGGCTTTTCCCGAAAATGCAGCAGCTAATCCCATTGCTGGTGCAGTATCCCGGCCGCATGGCTCGAGAATTTGTGTCAGCTCAACACCAGCTTTTTCGGCAATTTCCTGAACAAAGAAGCGGTAGTCATCGCCGCTAACCGCAAGGACATCACCAAGCTTCGACACGCGTTCTAACGTTAATTCGAACAGTGATTTACCTTGATACAAAGGAATAAACTGCTTCGGAAACGCCTTTCTGGAAAGCGGCCAAAGTCTCGTGCCAGATCCGCCACACATGATAACAGGCTTTATAATCCAATCCGACATCCGCAATCCTTTGAGCTAGTGATCACTTTTCCGAAAATTTAGCTCGCAAAGAACCACGTATCTTTTGAAACCAGACACTTGGATACAATATCTTTCGCGACCTAAAACTTTTCTAGTTTAGTTTAAACTTCAATATATCTACTGCGAAAATCATCCATCTGTCATGGACACTAATAAAGATAAGTCTTGTAACGGTTTGATCCCAAATATCGGTAACCCTCTGTAATCAAAGACCGGAACAAACTGACAGCCCACTTCGACTGCACCCAGTCGATCATCTTCACCGTCGCCAACAACTATGATCTTATCAGCAGGAAAGTTAGACGCTAAAACTATTGTTCGAAGATTCTCAGATTTTGAGCTTGGCCGCCCGAGGACCACTTCAACATCATTGAACTCAGATCTAGATCGAACAATTTTGATCAAATCGTTCTGCGGTGTCGCTGAGTTAATAAATATTCTGCATCTGTTTTTGCGAAGATGTTCGAGGCATTGCACGACCCCCTTCATGAGGGGCGCCGAGGCCACGCGACGACCAAGCTGGCAATTAAAATCTAAACGAATTTCCCTCAGCTGATCCTTCGGCAAATTAAATTTTCTCCGAAAAATCTCGAATATCTCGTAACGATCCAGCACTGCTGGAGCATTTAGCGCATCAATAATAAACTCTTCCCCACCACAATACGTAGAAAAAAATTCAATGAAAAAATCTCTTTTTACTTTGTTTGAGTCGACCAATGTACCGTCGAAGTCAAAACAAACCCCTAAAACACCTGACATTTACCAGTCCCAACCTGCAATAAAAGAACAAGACACCATAGAAAAAATCGTCCCATGCGACTGTTCTTTTAAAGCAGGATTACATAGACAGATTATCCATAATCCAGTTTTGTATTACAGATGAGAAAACACACTCTACCAAAATTCAAACTTAATCTAATTGGTAACGCCCCCAATGGTTTACGATAGATTTGCGCTCGAGTCTTTCCATCTTGTTAATAGCAGGACTACGGTATACGGAATCATTGTTGAAATGCGTAGTTGAAACTTCCTCAAAAACACATCCTGTTTCCGACCAAAAGTTATGCCAAACTCCAGGCATAACCAAAGCAGTGTCTCCTGGACGCATAACGCGCACCTGACCATCAATATTAGAATGTAATTCACCAAAAAGGACTTGGAAGGTTTCCTCTTTCCGTTTGTGAAAGTGCTCCGGATGGACCTGCCCTGGTAATTGGACAAGAATTTTCTTGCAGTACTCTCGATTGATACAATTGATCAGAACAGTACCAACTTTGCGAAAATTCTCGATACCTTCGTGATGTGAATATTCCACCTCAAATTCAGGACCCAAGTGAACACGTGCCTGGTTGAGAAGAGCCTTCACCTCATGGATCGCAGACTTGATTACGCGATATTTAGCCGGAGCGGGAAGTTCAACTTCAGAAGGAAAAATTGCTTGATCTGAAGACAAATCACTCTTTGCAATTATCCCTTCTTGCCAGACAGCGCTCGATAGCTGTCCATCTTGATAGGGCATTGCAAAGTAAACATCGCCACGAGATATTTGCGCTCCAGACTCAATTGTCGTCTTTACAAAAATCCCCCTACGCAAACTATCAATAGAGGAACGCTCAACCTCAGCCGGCAGACCTCGTTGGTAAGAGCCAACTAATACCTGTGCCTTTTTACACGCATCAATCCAGCATTTGGATTGCTCTGGCGTCGAACTATAAGCATTAAGACTGATATCGTCAGTTTGAACCCCAACATGGCGCTCAAACATCTCAGCTCCTTGCCCAACAGCAACCATAACAGGTGCAGTATCTTGGGGATATTCGTGCGTTGACCAACCTATCACACGGTCAGGGAAACGCTCTTTCAGCATCGAAATATTTTGAAGGTTACAATTCTCGTCAGGTGTTGGATAGATGGAGACACAATGCATTATTGAGAAATCTACGCCTCGATGATCAAGGAAGCTGACGACGTCATCAATTTCATCAATGGTCAATCCCCCTGTCGAAACGATCATTGGCAAACCAGCTTGGGCTGCTTTTTCCATCAAAGGCCAGTCTTTGGCAGAACAGCTCGCAATTTTTATAATATCAAAGCCCATCTCAACGATAAGATCAACGGACTCCTCATCGAACGGCGTGCACATCGCCACCAGTTTCTCCTTCCGCACTTCGCCAAGCAATTTTGCATAGGCAGCTTTTGAAAGGCGGGTGGAAAGAAAACGAGGAATATGCTTGTTTTTACTCTCTGCCTTGTGATCGGGGTGAATAAAACTATCCAGCTGACGAAACTGAAACTTTATTGCACACCTAATACCTGCAGCGTTGGCAACCTCACCATGACGACGAATAATCTCAACCCCGTGCTCGACTGACCCTTGGTGATTGTTAGCCATATCAAGAACAAAAAGGTTCTTAAAATTGTAGCGCGTTCCCTGCATGAGTCCGTATTCCTGTTGAACTTCAGAAAGTTAATGCTTCTGGAACATACCCTTTGTCCCAATTGATTGTTACACTCGCCCCTCGTTTGGCAGACAAGTGCGCCGCAGCCAAAACCAGCATAGTATCTAATCCACGCTCTAGCGAAATAGGAGATTCCCCAATGTCACCATCAAGAACAGATCTTATATGACGTAATTCTTTGATGAAATCGTCAGGTCTCGTTTTTTTGACCTCAGTAACCGTCGTTTGGCCACTATACAAAACTTCTCTTACCTCGTCGCAGCCAGGCTTTGAACCACATTGCCACTCCACAGCCCCATCGACATGCTGAGCCCGTGCCCATTTCCGAGCTGGCAAAGTTACAACATCTTGAATGACTCTCCCAATGAACCCAGATTCGGTTTCTAGGCTCAGAAAACAAAGTCGATCATATTCAAGGTCGCCATCTTTTACGAACTGCATCTGGGATGAGACCCGAACAACTCTTCCCTTGCCCGCAGCATGAGCAAAATGCTGCCATAAGTTCAAAGCATGGCTATGTTCACCACTCGCACCACCACCACGTTTAAAATATCCAAGATACGTGTCTTGGGGGCCCGACAACCAAGGATGTGCGCCAAAAATTCCTGCCCAATGCTCTCTGAACTCAACGTCCAGAGTAATCAACTCACCAAAACACTTTTCATCAATGACAGAAGAAAACTTTTCGGCGGATTGCCCTACAACATGGTCATAACCAGAGAAGACGTAAACCCCCAATTCCCTAGCCTTATTGGCTAAAGCGTCCGCGCCTTCTAACCCTGGCCCACAAATCGGTTTCTCTATTATAATTGCTTTAGGTCGTTCGCTTAAAGCCTCCATCGCCAATTCCACGTGCACATCCGGAGGTGTACCAATGACGATAATATCGTAGCCTTCCTTGGGCTCCGATCCGCTTTCAAACAGGCGAATTTCTTCGTCCCAAGCACCATAGCGCGAAGGATAGATACTATTCTTCGTTCTATTCAATGCTGCAGGGTCGATATCGCACATATCTACAGACCAACCTAAAGTGCGAGATGCTTGCGCAAGATGGTTGCCGATCGAGCCACACCCGTGAATTTTGATCTTGAACATACTGTAACTTCGCCATCGTATTTAAAAGCAGAATAAGATTTATGCAGAACCTATAGATCAGGCCCTAGATTTGCAACAACATCTATTAAAGGCCTCATTCCCGTAAGTGTTGAGATTAGAACCGTATTCAATAAGCAAAAAGAAAGCGACCGGCAATAATATTGCTGGCCGCTTCATCCCCACCTCAGGAGTATCAAAACATATGCTGTCCGCCGTTGATCGACAGGCATGAGCCGGTGATGAAGCCGGAATTGGGGCCGCAAAGATAGAGGACCGCCTGGGCGATTTCGTCGGCTTCGCCGAGGCGGCCGACTGGGATTTTGGCGATGATGCTGTCGCGGACCTTTTCGGGGACGGCTGCCACCATGTCGGTGTTGATGTAGCCCGGTGCGACGGTATTGACCGTGACCCCTTTGCGCGCGACTTCCTGTGCCAGTGCCTTGGTAAAGCCATGCACACCGGCCTTGGCGGCGGAATAGTTGGTCTGGCCCAATTGACCGGCCTGCCCGTTGATCGACGAGATATTCACCACTCGGCCAAAGCCACGTGCGCGCATGCCTTCAAGAACCGGTTTGGTCATGTAAAACAGGGAACTCAAATTGGTGTTGATCACAGCTGTCCAGGCTTCGACATCCATCTTGTGCATGAAACCATCGCGCGTGATTCCGGCATTGTTGATCAGGATGTCAATCGGCCCGACGTCGGCTTCGATCTTTGCGATGCCCTCGGCACAGGCATCGGCATCCGCAACACTCCATTTAAAGGCCGGAATACCGGTTTCTTCGGTGAAGGCGCGGGCAGCATCGTCATTGCCAGCATAGTTTGCAGCAACATTATAGCCCGCATCCTTCAATGCCAGACTGATTGATTTGCCAATTCCACGTGTGCCACCGGTTACCAGTGCTGTTTTTTTCATGGTCGCCTCCCTAAACTTCGTTCATCAAGCGTATCGGTATGTTGATTTTCGTCGTTTGCCCTTCTACGACATACGAAACTTTAATCCATAAATATAGTCATATACGTAATTTTATTTCCTCTCCATGATCTATGTCATTCAAGGGTGTAGTCTTTGGTCGAACCGCATACTGGGTATCTTAAAAGCAAACAGGGCATCCCCGCGAGGGTCAGGACCTATTAATTTGATTGAAATGGCAGCCGTTATATTTGTCATATCCAAGGAAAAGCCCGCAGAACGGGTTGGGACCCCGAACAAGGGATTTGACGCAGGAGTTGACAAATACAACGGCTGTCCTTCGGATCAATCGGATTTGCACGGGCTACTTTGCCGCAAAACCTTGCAAGATGTATATCTTCCTGTGGTTTTGCTTCGCGTATCCGCACAAATCTGATTGACCATTTCCACAAATTAATACCTGACCCTAAGAGGACGCCCCGTGTGCTTAGAAATTCAGATGAAAATTGCGGCTTAGCGTTCGACGCAAAGCGCAACCCCCATGCCACCACCAATGCAAAGCGTCGCGAGGCCTTTTTTCGCATCGCGTTTCTGCATTTCATGGAGCAAGGTGGTAAAGACGCGCGCGCCCGAGGCACCAATCGGATGGCCCAGCGCAATCGCCCCGCCATTGACGTTGACCTTATCGGTATCCCAGCCCATGTCGCGGTTCACCGCGATGGCCTGTGCGGCAAAGGCTTCGTTGGCTTCGATCAGGTCAAGATCACCGGCCGACCAGCCCGCCTTTTCAAGCGCCTTTTTCGACGCAGGGATCGGGCCCGTGCCCATGATCGCCGGATCAACACCCGCCGTGGCCCAGCTTTTGATCGTCGCAAGCGGGGTCAGACCGCGTTTAGAGGCTTCGGCAGCCGACATAACAATCAAGGCCGCCGCCCCATCATTGATGCCCGATGCGTTGCCCGCAGTGACCGTGCCTTCCTTATCGAACGCAGGGCGAAGTTTTGCCATGCCTTCGACGTTTGCGCCGTGACGTGGATATTCGTCGGCATCAAACACGGTTTCGCCTTTGCGATGTGCAATGGTGACAGCGGCAATTTCATCGGCAAACCGACCGGATTTCTGGGCGGCTTCGGCCTTGTTTTGCGAGGCAACGGCAAAGGCATCCTGCTCTTCGCGTGAAATGCCCCATTTTTTGGCGATGTTTTCCGCCGTGTTGCCCATGTGGTAGCCATTAAACGCACACCACAAACCGTCCTTGATCATGGTGTCGATGAAGCTGACGTCACCCATTTTGTGACCGGCACGCAGATACGCGACATGGCCCGAAAGCGACATATTTTCCTGACCACCGGCAACCACGATGTTGGCATCCCCGGTCATGATTTGCTGAGCGGCAAGGGCAACGGTGCGCAAACCCGACCCACAGACCTGATTGATCAGAAACGCGGTTGCGCGATCAGAAATACCCGCACCAATGGCCGCCTGACGTGCGGGGTTTTGCCCCTGCCCGCCGGTCAGAACCTGACCCAAAATGACTTCGTCAACCGCGTCGCCTTCGACACCGGCACGTTCAAGTGCCGCCTTGATCGCAATAGCGCCCAGATCATGGGCCGGGGTGTTGGTTAGCGTACCGCTAAATGCGCCAATCGGTGTCCGTGCGGCACCTACAATTACGACGTCGGTCATGAAACTCTCCGATATTTAATCTTGATTACGTTTTCCCTGAGCCACTCAGCGATGTCTTTTCCACATGCTGTTATGGCCCTCGAACGACTTTATCGCACCGCAACAAAAAACCAAGCATTGATACATACCACTTTTGGACAGTCGCGCATGTCGCGCCCTCAAAAGTAGAACCATCCCTGTGGCGTTTTATCGATTATGGTTCTGTTCATCCTGTAGACAGAGTGTGTGCTTATTAGGGCTATATCGCAACCCCAGTTACGCCATTTAGATGTATTATCCCCCGGGACGCCGAAAGAAAATCGTGCGCGGCGAACAGAGCAACTTTCACATGATGCCGACAGCACACTTTGGGTCGCCACAGCAACCAAAAGTGTTTAATCTCATCTGGAACACTGCGACATTTCCGCGTGGAAACGTCTGGAAAATGTGATGTCACACGCTTTCTTTTTTCGGCGAACCACTTACATACGAGTTAGGCACTAAACCACTGGTAGATGTTCACAAAGCACCGCGCAGACAGATTTTGGCCGCATTATGAGTGCTAAGTTCAGGTGGTGTTGTTTCGTACGGGACTGACAGAGGGATTCAAAGAGCCGCCCAAATGACCCGCGGCGAACTGGAGAACATTTCTCATGGAAGAGCAAAATCATATTCTTCCACAGGAAACGCGCAATCTGACGGTGATGCTGGTCGACGATGAGGACGCGCTGCTGGCCTCTGCGCGACGCATGCTGCACAAGCAATGTGTTTTGAAAACATACAATAATGCTGCTGCTGCACTCGACTTTCTTCGACAGTCACCGGGCCAAATCGATGTGGTGGTTTCTGATTTAATGATGCCGCACATGGATGGCGTCGAATTTTTGACAGAGGCCAAATCTGTTTCACCTGCCACGCCAAGGGTTCTTTTGTCCGGGAGTTTGTCCGAAAGCGCCTTGCAGGGAGCGATCAATAAAGCTGGTATATCCCGGGTTATCGTCAAACCGGTTACCGCAAGCACGATCCTGAGCATTGTTTGGGACTTGGTATCGGCAGGCAATGATAACACCAAGCCAGCCAACCCGATGATCCGGCGTATGCGCTCCTCGCTTTCCACCGACCATAGCGTTTCATTTCAGCCGCGGGTCAATGCCAAAAACTTTAATGTTTCCGGTCTGGAAGCGTTAAGCCGTTTTCCCGAACTTCAAAAGACATTTACGGTCGAGGACATCATCACCGGCGCAGAAGATCATCCGGTTATTGGCGAGCTTACGTTCCAAGTCATTGACTTCATTCACGCCCGCAAAGATGCGATTGCCAATGCGTTTGGCAACGTCCCAATCGGTGTCAACATATCCCCGCATTCGGTTGCCGATATTAAATTCATGACGTCGCTTACAGCCTTTCTTGCCGAGCGTCCCACGCTGCCAATGCTGGAATTTGAGGTAACAGAACAAAGTAACATGGCCTTTACAGCCGCCTTTCAGGAAAATCTTCCAAAGTTGCGCGATGCTGGTTACCCCATTTTCCTCGACGATTTTGGCTCAGGAAATAACTCGATTTCTCTTTTGCGGCGCGGCCAGTTTTCAGGGCTGAAACTTGACAAATCCCTGATCATGCGACTGGACGACGACAATCCGGTCGATAGCTCGTTTGTTGAGTGGGCGACCACGATATCGCACCAGATGAATATGACCGTCATTGCCGAAGGGGTCGAAACACTCGATACGGCGACATATCTACAAAACATTGGCGTAGACGAGTTGCAGGGTTTCTATTTTGGCCTGCCCGCATCGATCACATGACCAGAACATTACAAGAGCACCTCTGTTTAAGAGGGTTCTGACGACAACAACGAAGGATAAGCGCCCTTAAGATCAGACAACAATCAGGATTGTTTCAGACACAGCAAGACCAAAGGCAGTCATTTGATGAACGATATTCTTTTTGTCGACGATGACATGAATATTCTGAGCGGATTACGCCGCCGTGCACGTGGCCGACACCCTGAATGGAATATTTCTTTTGCAACGAGTGGTGCAGAAGCCTTGTCGCTGTGCGATCAAAAAACCTTCGATGTCGTTGTTTCGGACATGAGAATGCCTGGCATGGACGGTGCAGAGCTTCTTCATCAGCTTCAGGAAAACAGCCCCGACACCGCGCGCATTATTTTATCTGGCTATTCAGAAGACGAGGCCATTCTTCGAACAGTGGGCCCAGCCCAAAGATATCTTGCGAAACCTTGTGATGACGAGGTTTTGTTCGAGGCAATCGCACAAATGTTCAAGATGCGCACACTCCTTCTTAAACCCGACATTCGAAGCATTATTGGTGGCATAGATGCTTTGGCGTCCCCACCCGACACCTATACGCGACTTGTAAATGCGCTTGAGGACCCAAAAGCCGGGAATGACAAGGTAACAGCTATCGTTTCCTCAGATATCGCGTTAACTGCGGAAATATTGAAAGTGACAAACTCGGCCTATTTCGCCTTGCCCAGTAAAATCACTTCGATCTCGCACGCTGTTCGCATGATTGGCACTGATACGCTTAAGTCTCTGGCGATTTTTGTTGGTCTGTTCAAAAGTTTTGATGGGCCGCCGGTTGTTACGCGACGCATTAAAACCCTGTGTGAACGGTCACAGCAAATTGGCGTGGCGGCGGCCTTGATTGGCGAGCACGAAAAACTCAGCAAGGCCACATGCCAGTTACTCCCGAGCATCGGCATGATGAGCCATATCGGCAGCCTGATCCTTTATCTTTACTATCACGAGAGAATGGAAACGGTCATCGCGCGCGTTGAACAGGAAAACATATCGATTGTCGAGGCCGAACGAGATGAGTTTGGTGCGGCTCATCCAGAAATTGGGGCGTATCTTCTGGGGCTTTGGGGATTCCCTGAACAGGTTATTCAAGCTGTTGCCTGCCATCACAACCCTGCCGATTTTGCGCAGACTGAAATGACAGAGTTAACAGCACTTTATGCCGCCCAACACATCACGCGCGAGATGGGCGGGAGTGCGTCAGCACAGGAAAGCGAAGAGCAAAGCACGATTGACATGTCATATCTCGAACAGATCGGGAAAGCCGACAGCGTTCCAGCCTGGCACAAAATTGTTGCCGCTGTCCTTGAGAGTTACACGTAATTTCCACTAAACGGGGAAGCTTCCTGAATGGCCGAGTATCATATTCTCTTCGTTGACGATGACTCTAACCTGCTCATGGCGCTGCGCCGTCAACTGCGCGGAAAATTTGAGATTTTGACCGCGGCAGGCGGAACCAGTGCGCTTAAAATGTTTGAGGAACATGACACAATCGCGGTCTGCGTTGCCGACATGCAAATGCCAAACATGAATGGCCTTGAGTTCCTTGAGAAAATCAAAAAAATAAGCCCTGACACCGTGCGTATTATGCTGACAGGGAATGCCGATCAGGCAACGGCGGTTGATGCGATAAACAAAGGTCATATTTTTCGGTTTTTCTCCAAACCATATGAGACAGCCGATCTCGAAAGAGCGCTGTCTGATGGCTTACGACAGCATCAACTGATTACCGCCGAAAAAACCCTCATACAGGAGACTCTTGCCGGGAGTGTCAAACTTCTGATCGATGTCATGGCACAGCTTAATCCCACGGTTTTCGGACGGTCGATGAAAATGAAGGGCTGGTGTGACATCATCGCCAAAGAACTTGAATACCCACGCCCATGGGAACTTGGAATTGCGGCACTGCTTTGCCCGATCGGTATTGTGGCTTTGCCACCCGATATTCTAGCGCGTCTGGCACTCGGCAAACCTCTTCAACCGCTTGAGAAAGACTTGTTAAGAAGAACCCCGGAGGTTGGGCATAAGCTGATTAGCAATATCCCACGTCTTGAAGCGGTTGCCGATATGGTCCTTTTGCAAAACCGCAACTTTGATGGTAGTGGCTTTCCCGAAGACGGCCCTTCTGGTGAGAACATCCCACTCGGGGCAAGAATATTGCGTATTGCCAGAGACCTTGCCGATGTTGGGGACGGGCCAGAGCCGACCGATATTGATTTCGAAGTGATTGGTGGCAAACCACATCGCTATGATCCCGTCCTATTTTCCAAAATTCGCACATTATTGGCCGTCATTGATGGCGAACAGGAGTTCCCCCCCGAAGGACTCGAAATGCGTGTCCGTATTGATAATCTGCGAGAGGGTGATCTTCTGATGACGGATCTTGAAACGATGGAAGATCATGTCGTCCTGACGCATGGAAACTTTATTTCCCAAGTACAGCTTGCGCGGATCAGAGTGTTTCAGAAAGCACATGATTTCCGTGAACCCGTTGAAGTCAAACGCGGGGTCAAGAGAAAGAACACATGATCTGTCTGAAGGGCGGCAAACTGGATCTATGTCATGAGTGAGAACCAAAACGAACAAGAAGACACAAAAATTCTTAGTTCCGATTCTGTAAGTGTGGAAACCAACGACCTTTTGCTATCCGTCGACGAAATAGACGGCGATGATGAAGTTAAGAAGCAATTCCGCGCACTTTTGGAAGAACAACAAAAACGACAGCAAGAAACGACACAGCGTCTTAAAACCATTCTGGATAGCGTGGTCGAAGGCATACTTGTTGTGAACAACGGTGGTGTTATTGAGGATTTCAATAAATCAGCCGCTGAACTCCTGCGTGCCGGAGACAATCAGCTGATTGGCACCAGCATCGACATGATGTTCATCGACAAAAAAGCGACCATCCGGCACCGGCTGCTCAACAAATGCATCAGCATCCGAAGCGGGACATTGAAATACGACTATACCGAAACGATGGCACAACGGCGTGATGGCGACAGCTTTCCGATGGAAATCACCATAAGCCCTGCCAATCTCACGGGTGAGATGAACTATTTGTATATTTTCCGCGACATCACCCGCAGGAAACAGGCAGAAGAATCCCACAACAAACTTGAAGGTGAATTGCGCGAAGCCTTAAAGCTTGAGGCGATAGGTCATTTGGCGGGCGGCATTGCGCATGAAATCAATACGCCGAGCCAGTATATCCGCGACAACCTGAAATTCCTGAATGACGGATATGGTGCGATTTCACGTATTCTGGGGCTTGCACTACAAGTCTTGTGGGAACATCGCAACGAATTGTCCGATAACGCATTTTCGCGTTTCGCAAAACAGATGCGCGATGCCGATCTTGAATTTCTGCTTGATGAGATTCCCCACGCGACCCAACAGTCTCTTGATGGCATCAATCAAGTGGCCAAGATTGTCTTGTCGATGAAAGAGTTTTCCCACCCAAGTGGCACGGAAAAAACCGCAACAGATATCAACCGTGTGCTTCAGAACGTCTTGGTGATTTCCAGGAATGAATGGAAGCATTACGCCAACCTGGTTGAAGACCTGGATCCTGAGCTTCCGCATATCCCTTCTCATGTCAATGAAATCAATCAGGTTTTCCTCAATCTGATTGTCAATGCGGCGCAGGCCATCAACAGCGCAGGCCGCTCACCTGACGACGGCCAAATTACGGTCAAAACAACTTCCCTTGATGACAGCATCCTGATTAGCATTGCAGATAATGGCGCAGGAATTTCCCGGGAAAACCGGTCAAAAGTCTTCAACCCATTCTTTACCACAAAGGGTGTTGGCAAAGGGACGGGTCAGGGGCTTGCGATTACGCATGACATTGTCCAAATCCGTCATGGTGGGCGCATCTGGTTTGAAACAGAGGTCAATAAAGGCACGACATTTCATGTTCTTTTGCCCGCAGAAGACCGGACGGGCTTACAAACCGACGCAAAAAAGAAACTACCAACCAAAAAACCATGAAAGTGCATCACGCCCCTAAAAAGCAACCCCGTGGTCGTGTTTTAGAGTTTCTGTCACGATGTAGGTGCGAT